>NZ_JADBVM010000107.1:0-3635 GCF_020244875.1 Microcystis sp. M44BS1 | reverse complement strand
GTGTTATGCAATGGACGGGGGTTATAAGGGATGGAACCCTTATATAGAAAGGCATTTAGCGATTTTTGTCAATTGTTTTTGCTCTAGAGCGAACTAATCAATTAAGTCTCTTGCCAGATAAGGATTTAGTCGATTTATGCACCCCTATCGAATCATACCAAGTAACGAAGAACCAGAATTATTTGCGCTCAATCTGTTTAACCCGAAATAGATTTAGGATTTTGGCGATCGCCTCTAGCTCTTGAAAAAGAGGATAATTCCGTGAGTAATAATAGAGTAGAGAGTTTATTTGAATAGACATAGACGAAAGACCTGAAAATTGTCTAAATCGAGATATCTAGCTGACATCGTGACTGTGAATTTCTCCACAGTCAATACTAAAAATTTATTTAGAATCATATAGGACTTACGCAAGATGTGACTGAAAACCTTATTCTTGCGTAGGGGTAATTCATGAATTACCCCTACTTTCGTTCCCTTTTGCGTAAGTCCTGTCATACTGTTTGACATAGAGTAACACATAAGTTACTATAGCAGTATGTCTATTATCAAAGTTCAAGAATATCTTCAAGAAGATGGTTCAAGTCCTTACCAAGAATGGTTTAATAGCTTGGATACCCAAGCAGCTGCGAAGGTAACAGTTGCTAAGTCTCGTTTGGAATTAGGCAATACATCAAATGTTAAATGGTTTGATGGAATTGGGGAATATAAGATTGATTGGGGTCCAGGATACCGAATTTATCTAGCTCAAGATGGTAAACAGCTTATAGTTTTATTTGGTGGGGGAACAAAGAAAAATCAGCAATCTGATATTAATCGTGCTAGAGAATTATACCAAGAGTACAAAAGACGAAAAAAAGAAATTAGCAAAGAGCAAAAATTTGACAATGATAGTAGAGAGAAAAGGTAGTTATTATGGCACTAACTAGAGACTTTAAAGAAACCGTTAATGCACGAGTGCAAAGAGATTCTGAGTTTGCGATCGCTTTACTGGATGAAGCTATTTCTCTTTTCCTAAATGGTGAACCAGAAACAGCAAGACTGATTTTGAGAGATATTGTCAATGCAACAGTAGGTTTTGAACAGTTAGCAATTGAAACCTCTAAACCTAGTAAAAGTTTACATCGAATGTTATCAGCAAAAGGTAATCCGACGATGGATAATTTGACTGCTATTTTCAATGTTTTGCGGAAAAAACTGAATGTTGATATTAATGTGAAAACGACGGTTATTTACCATTAAAATTCCATTATCTTGAATAAAATAGCGATGGTGCGAAGCGAACTGACAAGTCAGCGCTTGCGCTATCGCATTTCCTCACATTGACAAAAAAAGACGATTCCTACGGAGTGCTTCGCTATTAAACCAGCGAGTCATAGGATTTTATGATTCACTGGAAATTTTGATTGTAGATGATTTTGGGGTTAAGGTGTTGGAATAGATCAACATTTACGCCCGAATTACAGTAATTCTATATTGATTTTCCGTCACCACCACCTCAGTTGATAATCTTTCTTCCATTGGTAAAGCATTTTTACGCCTATCAAAGATAAATAACCAACCAAAATCTAAACCCAAACGCCCTAAATAAGATTCTAATTGTTCAATTCCATCAGCTTGAGGATCGCGTTTTTTATCTCTCCACACCTTCAATTCAATCCCTAAAATTACATCTTTATACTGCAAACATAAATCCATTCTATCACTACCAATGGCATATTCCCTTTCTAAAACTCCCCCACCATTAACCACACGATGTAAAAAAGCCATTAATACTATATGTGGAGCGATTTCATGATAACCAGTGCTACCTAATAAAGGTTCGACCTGTTGTCGCCAAAACTTGAGAAATGCAGTTAATAAAGCATCTATATTTAATTCACCCTCTGGGGTTAACCAAGTGGGTGCAATCATGGGTAAAGATGCCATCGGTGTCACAGTTAACACCCTGGGTAACACTTCTCGATAAATGGGATTAGCAATAGTTAATCCTCCATAGGGGTGCATTTTACATAATCCTAAATCTATGACAAATTGAATATCATCATTAGGTATATTTCCTAACTCTAAACCTGCTAACATCGGTTCAATAATGGCTTTAATTCTTGGTTCTCTTAACCTTTCCGCTAAACTATCTAAATGAGTATCTTGACGTGCAATTAATATTTCTTTAGCTGTTAAAATGTGTTCTTTAGTAATAGCAATGTTTCTATCTTTTACCATTTTTTCTACAATTTCTTTAGCTAAAGCATTAACTAACCAAGGTTGTCCTTGGGTTAAATAATAAGCTGTTTCTATTGCTTCTGATGTGAAAATTTGTCCAGTTGCTGCTGTATGTTGTTGATATAATTCTCCCACTTCTTCGAGATTAAAATTTCGCATAGTCAGAGAAGCAACTTTAATATTAAAAGGACTGGATGTATTTAATCTATCACTACCTCCCGATGCTACTTTATAATCTCTCACATCTCGTAAACCAATTAATCCTACTGATGAGGGAAAATTTTCTGGACGTTTAGGAAAACCATCTCTTAACTGTCGTAAAATAGAAATTAATGTTTGGTCTTGTAAAGAGTCAATTTCATCTATAAATAATACTATGGGACGATTGATAGCTTTTGCCCAACCTCTTAAAAAAGCCTTAATTCTGCTTCCTGGTTCTTGCTGTTGCCATTGTTTAGCAGGAGGTTGTAATTCTTCTGGTAAACTATCCTCAATTGTATTATACCAAGTTCCTAAAATTGCCAATTCTGCGGCAGTAGGATCATGATTAAATGCACTTCCTACTTCTACAGATACCATGACTGCGGCATAATTTCCAGTATCAGTCAGTTGTTTTGCTAGGGATAACATAGCGGTGGTTTTCCCCGTTTGTCGTGGTGCGTGAAGGACAAAATAACTACGTTGTTGAATTAGCTCCTCTAAATCTGGTAATCTGACTGTGGGAGAGAGCATATAATGGATATCGTCTGAACAGGGACCTGCAATATTAAACCAGCGAGTCATAGAATTTTGGTAATAGGTGAACTCTTTAAGTTTAGACATTTTTTATGCTCTTGATACATTATTAAAACCACTAGCTAATGAGAGTTGGTTAATTCGGTAATTAATTGTTCAGGAGTGATAATTCGTGGTGTGACAATGGGGAAATCTTGAGGATTACGGGTAATAATTGCATCTAATTGATTAACTACCGCAGTAGAGTATTGAATAGAATCTTCAAAATCCTGAAAATTTGTTGTGAAAGCCATTCTAATTGCAGCCTGATTTACTGTAGCAATTTGACAAAAAGTAAGTATTTCTTGCAAAAACTCAATAGTTAAATCTCGACCTTTTTGTTTACGAATAAGATAATAAAGGTCACTAATAGTTGATGCGGAAATGTAGCCTTCTATTTGTCCCTGTTCAACAAATGCCAAAACTGTCTCGCTATTAGTAAAGTAAGGCTGTCTTTCCAGGGCAATATCTATAATGATGTTGGTATCAAGCAAGACTTTCACAGGTTATGTTTCTCCTTTAAATATTCCCATTTAGCTTGATCTGGATCAAAATCAGGAGGTGCAGGTTGGGTTTTCTCAAACCAGTTTTGCAAAACCTTGATTTTAGTTGGTCTTTTTGGTGTTTCTGGTGCTGGT
>NZ_JADBVM010000106.1:0-4513 GCF_020244875.1 Microcystis sp. M44BS1 | reverse complement strand
TACGTTTTCCACTAAATACCAAGAAGAAAACGTTGTATTTTCCGTTGGACCATAGACATGAAGCAACCGTTGTGGCGCACCTTTTTCTAGTACCTCTTGTACCCATTTTGGTTCAACTGCTTCACCCCCAAATAGTAAGCATCGTAAGTTACTAAAAGCTTGGGGAACTAAATTAGCTAACTGATTAAAAAGTGCTGTGGTTAAAAATAAGACACTAATCTGATTTTCCTTTAAGCTTACTGCCAATTCTTGGGGTGAGAGCAAAACTGATTTAGCGATAATAATAATCTTAGCACCGTTAAGTAAAGCCCCCCAAATTTCAAAAGTAGCGGCATCAAAAGCAATATTAGACGCTTGCACAACCCGGTCATCAGGAGTAAACTGGATGTAATTAGTATTTAATACCAGTCGATTAACTGCTTGATGAGTGACGATAACACCCTTGGGTATTCCTGTAGAGCCAGAAGTATAAATAACGTAGGCTAAATTATCCGCAGAAACTGTGCTGTTCAGATTCTCCAGACTTGCCTGATTAATTTGTTCCCAATCTTTGTCTAAACAGACAAAAATAGCATTATGATTTGGCAGGGAAGCCTGTAAATATTCGCAGGTTAATATTATTTTAACTTGGGTATCTTGGAGCATAAAGCTAATGCGTTCTTGGGGATAATCTGGGTCAATAGGAACATAAGCTCCACCGACTTTAAGAATAGCCAATAATCCCACAATCATGTCGAAGGAACGCTCTAGACAAATCCCCACTAATTCATCTGGTTTTACTCCTAATTTTTGCAGGTAATGGGCTAATTGATTAGCACGACAATTTAATTCATTGTAGGTTAATTTTTGCTCTGAACATACCACTGCTACCGCATCGGGTGTGCGTTTTACCTGTTCTTCAAATAATTGATGAATACATTTATCAGAGGGATAATCTGTGTGAGTTTCGTTCCACAATGATAACAATTGATAACGTTCTTCATCACTTAACATCGATAACTCAAAAATTCCCATATTGGGATTAGCTGCAATCGCAGTTAAGAGATTCTGAAAATGTTGCCCCATTTGGTTAATGGTGCGAGCGGCAAACAAATCGGTACTATAACACCAAACCGCTTCTAAACGATCAGAAACTTCCCAAAAATTTACCTCTAAATCAAATCGCGCTTTAAGCTCAACAGATAAAGGCAAATTCTCCATCTTTAAGCCAGATAACCTAGCCTCAGATTGGGGGGTATTTTGCAGTGAAAACATTACCTGTATCAAAGGATTATGACTTAAATCTCGGTTTAATTGTAATTTTTCTACTAACATTTCAAAAGGCAAATCTTGATGAGCATAAGCTGATAAAGTCGTTTGCTTTACTCGTTCTAATAACTCCAGAAAACTGGGATTTCTCCCTAAATCACCCCTTAAAGCCAAAGTATTGGCAAAAAATCCCATCAATTTCTCAATTGCCGAACTATTACGATTAGCGATGGGAGAACCCACCAAAACATCTAATTGACCACTATAACGAGAAATTAGGACAAAAAAGGCCGCCAGTAAAGTCATAAATAGCGTTGCTCCTGACTCTTGACTCAACCGTTTGAGGCGTTGGGTTAAGTCTTGATTCAGGCGAAAAACCTGTCCATCACCCCGGAAACTAGGAATTGGAGGACGGGGATAATCCGTCGGCAATTCTAAAATATTAGGCGCATCTTGTAACTGTTTTTGCCAGTAATTAAGTTGACGGTCCAAGACTTTACCGGTGAGCCATTGACGTTGCCATACAGCAAAATCGGCGTATTGAATCGATAATTCAGGGAGAGGGGAAGGCAACCCCCGGACAAAGGCCGCATAAAGTTGAGATAATTCACCAAAGAAGATGCTCAAAGACCAACCATCGTAAATAATATGGTGCATCTTCAACAGCAATACATACTCTTGAGAACCCAGTTTAAGTAACTTAAATTGGACTAATGATTCTTTGGCTAAATCAAAGGGTTTTAAGGAGAAAGCAATCGCTATTTCTTGCAGATGTTCTGTTTGTTCATTCTTTGATAAATTTTGTAAATCTTGAAGGGGTAAACTGACGGGTGAAGGGGGAGCAATGCGCTGAATTGGTTGCCCTTCTACCATAGGAAAAGTGGTTCTTAAAATTTCGTGACGGCGAATTAGTTCACTGAGACTTTGTTCTAACGCCAACAGATTGAGGTTTCCTTCTAACCGTAAAGCGTCTAACAGATTATAGGAATGACTATCGGGAGAAAGTTGCTGTAGAAACCAGAGTCGTTGTTGGGCAAAAGAGAGGGGTAAATCCTGATCCCGTGACACGGGAATAATCTCTAAATCAACAGCATTAGTCGGGATTTTAGCCGCTCTTAAAAAGTCCAAAATCTCAGTTTTTTTGGCGGCGATTTCTTCTTTAATTTCTGGGGTCATAACCCCTTTGGGAGCCTGAAAACGAAGTTTTTCGCCTTCCAGCCACAGTTTAATGTCTAAACCCTTTAAATAGGCTAAAAATTCTCCTACTTTCACTTACCAATTGCCTCCAAAGTTGTTGTTAAATTAGCTCTAAATCACGAAGTTTGCTCTGAGGATGAAAAAGTTGATCAGATTGCTATTGATTAGGATCAATATTTTTCCTTTGCCGTTTTAGCTGTCTTGCTAAACTATTAAGAGCAGCTAAAACTTTAAATGTTTTTATAATTCACCATCCTCATAATCTTCCAAGCTTTCAGTCATAGCTGTTTCTCCAGGAGTAACGCTAAGAACTTCAATAATTTGGGCTAAATTAGCGATAGTTGGGTATTCCAGCAGATTTTGTAAAGACAATTCCACCGAGAAAAGATCGCGGGAACGGGAAATAACCTGAGTTGCTAACAAAGAATGTCCTCCCAATTCAAAGAAATTATCCTTAATCCCAATACGTTCGACTCCCAAAACTTCACTCCAAATTTGAGACATTTGGGTTTCAATCGGGGTACGAGGTGCGAGAAATCCCGTAGCTAAATTGCGTGTAGCTGTATCGGGGGTAGGCAAAGCCTGTCGATCTACTTTACCATTAGGAGTCAAAGGTAGGGAATTAAGCAAAACAAAAGCCTGGGGAACCATATAACTAGGTAGCTTTTGTTGGACAAATTCCCGCACCTGTGGCACTAACTTCTGGACTAATTTACCATATAGGGGATTATTCGTATAATCAGTCCAGGATTTGGGGATAATCGTCTCATCATCCCAAAAATTGGGGTATGGTTTTTCATCAATTTTATTTATTATCGGTTCTAGGATGGCATTCTGGCGACAGAAAACCACATCGAAAGAACCATCTTGACTACCTTCCCACCAACTGAGATGAACAGTGTAACCTAACTGTTCTCCCAGTTGCCACATTTGCTCAGGATTAATCCCTATCCCGCTATTTTTTCCTAACAGTTGCCGCAATTCTCCCACGGTTTTTACCCCCGGAGGATTTTCTAAACAGTCTAAAATTTGTAGTGCCTTTTGTAATCGTTGATTGGGTACATCTCTGATACCTAAATATTCTGGTTGTTCCAGTTTCAGTTTATCTTGTAGTTGCCCTAAAGAAAACCGATCCCGCTGCCAATTTAGCCAAGGAATTGTCGTTTTTTGCCCATCAGTATCCAGATGTAAAGTAACATCATAGCGGAATTGGGTTAACTCATTGTCAGCCTGACCCCGTTTCGGTGCAATCTCTACCCAAGAAATTCGCGGAAAACGTTGTTTAAGCGCGATAAAGAACTGAGGTGCAATTAACAATTCTTCTTCGGTAGCTACACTTTGATTCACCTGTTTTTGCCATTGTTCAAGGGTTTTATTAGCTTCGGCACGAGCTAACTGTACCGCCGCATGGTAAGGCTCTAGTAAGGACAAACTACGGATATCACCTAAGAAAATCTTACCCCGATCTGCAATCGCCTTGACTGCTCCTGCGATAACTTGTAATAGATAATCCACACTAGGGAAATACTGGACAACGGAGTTAATCACTATTCGATCGAAAGTAGCTTGGGGAATGCCGGTAAAATCATCGGCTGTTCGGTGTAATAATTTTACTTTGCCCTCTAAACCCTCAATTGTGCCACATAAATGTTCGAGGTTATTAATGGTAGCAGCGGAATAATCGGCTCCCCAATATTCCTGACAATGTTTCGCCACACGGAATAGCAATAATCCACTTCCGCAACCAATTTCTAACACTCGTTGCGGTGGTTGATTTCCTAAAATTCGGCTCACTGTCTGATCAACCCATTCCCGCATTTCTGATGGGGGAATAGCTTGTCCTGTATAACTACTATTCCAACCACTAATATTAAAAGTGGGGTCCTCGGTTTGAGGTTGGGGTTTACTGTAGGATTCTTCGTAAATCTGGCTCTTCGTTACTCTTTATGCTAAATCAACAGACAAGATGCCAAGATAACATACTTCTAACCCAAAAATTACGAAAGTTTCTAAAGCCATAGCCTCTCCGTTTTATTAGTTTAAGTTTATTGTTGATTCCCTCGACCAC
>NZ_JADBVM010000105.1:0-9119 GCF_020244875.1 Microcystis sp. M44BS1 | reverse complement strand
TCACAAGCAACGGGTAAAAGTTGCCAAGCTTCATCTTAAAGTGTCAAGACAACGTAAAGACAAAGCAATTAAAGACGCTTTGGCGTTAGTCCAGTCTAATGATCTGGTAGTCTATGAAGCTTTAAAGGTAAGAAACTTAGTAAAAAACCGTAAGCTGTCTAAGTCGATTTCTGATGCTTCTTGGTATCAATTCACTGAATGGTTGAATTATTTTGCCAAGATTTATCGGATTGTTTGTATTGCTGTTCCTCCCCATTTTACTAGCCAAGATTGTTCAGTTTGTGGGACGAGAGTTCAAAAAACCTTAAGCACTAGAACTCATAAATGTCCTAACTGTAAAACAGTCTTAGATAGGGATCATAATGCAGCAATAAATATTCTTAAAAAAGGGTTGAAATATTTGGGAAATCATCTCAACGGTACTGTTGGGCAAACAGAAACCCCCCCCAACCCCCCACCCCCCCTGCCCCCCCGACATCGGGGGGGTCGGGGGGGCAAGGGGGGGGGAGAGTCCGGCCTCTGGATTATTAATGGAGACATTGAGAATCTAAGCTGTCTCGTTGAACAAGGAATTTCCGATAGTGATCTGGAAAGAATCCCCCGTCACAGCGTAGCTTGAAGGTGGGAGTATGTCAAACTAATCCATAGCTGGAATATTAACTTTTGTAACTATGACCGCCGCTATTGCTCTCGATCGCGTTTCTAAAATCTATAACAATCTCCCGGTAGTTAACGAGCTTTCCTTTGCTATCGAAAAAGGGGAAATCTTTGGTTTACTCGGTCCCAACGGTGCGGGAAAATCGACGACAATCCGCATGATTATCACCCTAACCGAAGCGAGTCAAGGAGAAATCGAAGTGGCGGGGTATGATGTGAAAAAATACCGCGATCAGGTGAAGAAAAATATAGGGGTAGTCTTGCAACAGATTAGCGTTGATGGGGAATTAACCGTCTGGGAAAATCTGGAATTTCACGGCCGGATGCACCATATCCCCAATCCCCAGAGACAGGAATTAATCGATCGCTATTTAGATTATGTCAGTTTAAGCGATCGAAAATCTGCCCTTGCCAAAACTCTTTCCGGAGGGATGAAACGACGTTTACAGATTGCTCGCGCTCTTCTTCACGAACCAAAAATCCTCTTTCTCGATGAACCGACTGTCGGTTTAGATCCCCAAAATCGTCGTCGTTTGTGGGAAGTAATTCGCGATTTAAACCAGCAAGGAATGACAATTTTGTTAACCACTCACTACATGGAAGAAGTGGAATTTCTCTGTCAGGATAACGCCACGGGAAAACCGGGCAGAATTGGCATTATGGATGCGGGCAAATTAATCGAATTAGGAACTCTAACGGATTTTCGCACTAAGTATGGCGAAGGGTTAGTTATCAAACAAGTTGGCGATAAAATCGATTATAAATTCTTCCCCACCGTGGCCGATGCTAACTCTTATCTGGACACTTTGAGCGATAAAACTGGAGTAATGTGTCGCCCTTCCAACCTCGAAGATATCTTCGTGGAACTGACGGGACATCAATTAGATTAGATTCTTGGTTTGTCCGTTAGTAAATTGTTAAGTTATCGGTTTTTGAATCCGGTTTTTCTGAGATTAGCTCTGTTTAAATCGGCATTTCTTGGCTTTTATATGATGTCTATTTTATTGGTAAACTTGCTAATTAAGTAGGTTTTAAAAATTGTCAGGCGTTGGGTTTCATGCTTCAACCCAACCTACGTTCTGATGTCTATTTTATTGGTAAACTTGCTAATTAAGTAGGTTTTAAAAATTGTCAGATTTCTCCCCTTCATAAGGAGTTATCCCCCCTGATTAAGGGTATCAAAGGCAAAATCTATCCTCTATTTAACCAGAACCACTTACTTAGAGTCTAGGTCAATTAGCTGAGGATGTCCCTAAAAACCGAGTTCAACCCGAAAAAAAGAGGCTTTTAGTGGTTTTTAAGCTTTTTGGGTCAGATAAATGGACCAAGAAGGGAACTTTTTCCGGAGAGGGAGAGTCGTCGGGGACTGGATAAAAACTAGAGTACTCCCTCGATCGATAGACAAAATTGACGGTAATCGTTTAGAATAAGGCACTGAATACTGACGAGATGACAATTATCCCTATGACCGATCTCCAAGCAAAAACTAGATGGTCAACAGCGCGGCGATATTACGAATTGCTTAGTGTTCTGGTGGAACGTAATCTCAAGGGACGCTATCGGGGTTCTTTTCTGGGGGTTTACTGGTCTTTGTTAAATCCCGCGATTATGACTGCACTATACACGGCAATTTTCGGCACGGTTTTCGCCTCTTATTTTGATAATTCTATAGTTAACTATGTCCTAGCGGCTTTCACCGGTTTAGTAGTAATAAATTTTTTTAATGCTTCCACTAACCAAGCTTTACCTAGTATCGTCGGTAATGGCAGTATTTTAAATAAAATTCGTCTGCCAGTTAGCATTTTTCCCGTTTCCATGGTAGTGGCAAATATTTTTCAATTTGCTATTAGTATCTTTCCCCTTTTGGCTATAGTAACTCTCTGGAAGTCTCAAAGTTTAATTAATGTAATTGCTCTGATTTTTCCCGTGATTGGTCTTTCTCTGGTTTGCACGGGAGTGGGTTTCTTTGTCAGTACCCTCTACGTTTTCTTCAGAGACTTACCCTATTTTTACGAAATTGTTTGTTTTGTCGCTTGGATTAGCAGCCCGATTTTCTATCCCCCAGAAATTATTCCTCCTTCCGTAAAACCATTCCTACTATTAAACCCATTATTACCGGTAATCGAAAGTATTCGCCAATTGTCCCTTTCCCCTGGATTACCGGATTTTGGTTTGATTTTTCAATCTCTACTTGGTGGAATCATCATCTTAGGAATTGGTTGGACTTGCTTCCGACTCTGGCGACATTTATTTATGGATTTATTATAAATGACAGAAGTAATTCGACTCGATCAAGTGTCTCTCGAAAGACGTACTCAAGAAGAATTCTCCTACGATCTAAAAAGGACAATCTTCTCTATTCTTGAAGGTAAATATCGTCAACCTGCCAAAAAATTAGTTCTGGATGATATAGATTTAGTCATTAATTCTGGAGCGAAATTAGGTATCATTGGAGCTAATGGCGCAGGAAAATCTACTCTCTTAAAAGTCATTTGTGGTATTCTGGAACCGACAAAGGGACAGGTGAGAGTCAGGGGACAAATTGCTTCTCTAATTGAATTAGGAGCGGGTTTTGATCCAGATTTACCAGTAAAAGATAATATTATTCTCTATGGGGTAATGCTGGGATTTTCTCGTCAGGAAATGAAGGAAAAAACCAAAGATATCCTTGACTTTGCTGAGTTAGAAGAATATATGGGAGCGCCGGTGAAATCTCTTTCTTCCGGGATGGTGGCTCGTTTAGGATTTGCGATCGCCACAGAGGTTCACCCCGATATTCTTATTCTTGATGAAGTCCTTTCCGTCGGGGATGAAAGTTTTAAAAATAAGTGTAAACGACGGTTAAAAAAATTCTGGAATTCTAACGCTACTATTTTAGTAGTTTCCCACGATTTGACTTTAATTCAAGAGTCCTGTGACCAAGCAATTTGGCTAAATAAAGGCCAGTTACAATGTCAGGGTACATCAGAAGATGTAATCAAGTTTTATTTGGATTCCGTGCATCAAAATGAAGTTAATTTTTAATTAAGTAGGTAATCTCAATTAATTGTTAGATAGGAATAATTTATCTACGTTTTACTTGGTCGAAAACCCTGTAACTAAATAGGGTTTGCTGAATAAATGTGAAATGTAGGCAAGGTAAGAGTTTTGTGGCTTTTCTCGCTCCCACAGGTGCAAGATTTTGAGAGAATCGTTGTTCAAAACCTTGCGTCTTCATCGGCCCGCGTCCTGTAGGGGCGAAGCATTCGGGCAATAACCTATCGGTGAAACCGGAGATTTTCTAACCGAATGCTTCGCCCGTACTTTTTGCCGCAAACCCTGTCACAAAATAAAAAACCCCGGTGTCCAGCCGAGGTAGCGCTAAGTTATGTAGGAGAACTCAAGCAAATCTGTCAATGGGGTAAACCCAAACCCCGAAAACTTTTTTAAGCTAGTAGGCCAAGTTTTTTGCCATTGTCTGGAGCTAAACGAATCATAAGCTGTCTGATGCTCCCCGAGACAATCTGAACTGGCTTGCTGTCTTGGCTGTTTTGCTTTAACTTTTAGTTCATGTAAATAAATGTAACAAGATTTTTACGAATTGTAAAGAAGGATTGACAAAATAAAACTTATGAGATGTATAAGCTAAGTTAATATTTTTCGCCGATCGAAGCTGGGGAGGTAATAATAGAGAGATTGGTTCACTAGCATGACAAGGTGTACCCAGAATGTCCTATTTGTTTTTGTTGCCACTATTCACCGCTGCTCTGGCTGCCTATTTCTGGCAGAAGTCCAGCGATGAAATCGCTTATCTGGCCAGTGCCGCCACGGTAATTAGTTTAGTGTTGAGTCTGGTTTTAGCTCCTTGGCAGATTCAGCTATTAATTCTCTTGACAGTTGTGATTGTCGTCACCTTTTTATGGCAAGGACGAGAAGAGCAGAAGAATGTCCCCGTACCCACTCCAGAAACCGCCGGCGAGAAAAAGTATCGTGGCGCCACCTATATCGAGCCAACAGTCACCGAAGCTCCTGTCAAGGAGCGAGGGGGTAAATATCGCGGTGCGGAGGTTAAAATCACCAATAATCCCACGGTGGCTAACCCAATTCGCTCCTCATCTCTCAAATATCGCGGTGCTGGTTCAGCAAACAAGGAGCAGTAATCAGTAATCAGTAATCAGTAATCAGTTATCAGTTATCAGATTTGAGTTTTAAGTTCACTGATTGGGTGCATCTTGTATTTGTGATTTTCTCTCACTTATGGTGAGCAGCAGAAGTTATTAAAAGAGGGCGAATGCAATTCGCCCCTACAATAATATTATCGCGCCAATGGTAGGGGCGCATCGCGTGCGCCCAAATGTAATATAGATATTTCGACAAAATTGAGATGCACCCCACTGATTACTGTTTACTGTTCACTGTTCACTGAAACTTCCCAATTCCTACTGGTCTTGAATATACGGTTGATTATTCTTAAGACAGTTGTAGGCCTTTTGTAATTCGATTCCCAGATAACCGATATGTTCGGGAATAATTGCGGGATTGGCGGCGGCAAGCTCGCGGATTAATTTGAGGGGATTTTTGCCTTGATAACAAGCAACAATTTCCCCGCTGCCGGGGGTAGTTTGTTGGACGAGAATTTGTTCTTTTTCCACAGAAATCAAAAAGTTACCGCTAGGGTCAAAAAAATCGCGCTGATTAATAATTTTATCGTACTGGGTGGCGATTAATCGTTCGACATTCTCCCAAGTATCATCGTATATATGGGCCGATTGGCTAATAGTAATTAATGGACCCATTGATAAATTGTAGTCAGAGTGCTTGCTAATCTCATCCCTAATATGTTGTTGTAAAGCACGCAATCCCATGGCATTTGCCGGCCAAGCGGCAAACATATCATTACTTCTAAATATTGCGGTGAGAGATAATTCATTTTCCACCACTCGCACCCAAATATGATTTAAACAGGGACTACCTCCCTTTTCGTGGTCTTTCACATCCCAGAGGGACATAACTGCACTAGCAGCATCAATTTCTGAGATTAATTTATTGATAACCTGTGCAATTTGGTCCCGTCCAAACCAAGAGCGTAATCTTTGACCGTAGGTGTATTTAACTCCTTGGTGTATAGGGGAATCATCGAGAATTTGCCCGATATATTCGGTGAGAAAAGCTCTATCTATAGGCAAATAATTAGGTTCAGGAAAATAAAATTCTGGTGGTTCATCAGTGACAACGGCCATTAGGTCAATTAATTCTTGCCATTTACCATCATATCCTGTCGGTCTAATTGTGCCGGTGGTTTTAATCTTTTGGAGAATTTTTACCCAAGTTTCGGCAATAGTTTTTCCTTCAATGCGATGACCGTATCTTGTCCCGGGTAGGAGAGAAGGAAGATTTTCTGAGATAGGAAAGGTTAAGGGTTCTCCCCAAGTTGGTAAGGGGGATTGTTTTGCATAATTTTTGACAGTTTCAATCGCTTCTGGGATGGATTTAACTGGTTGATATTGAATTGATTGACGCAATTTTTCGAGAATTTCTCGGTCAATTTCTTTGTCAATATATCCAGTGGTAGAAGAATTAATTAGCCAACATTCTTTACCTGTGTCACTTTTTCCTAACTGGAATCCTTGACTAAAAAAATCTAGCAAACATTGACAGCTACCGGAGTTCTTATCTTCCTTAGTCGCGTTGAGAATAACTAAGTATCTAACGTGGGGATTTGCTATTAAGTTTCTCAGCAGGGGACTAATTCCTCTGGTGGGACTATAAAGATTACCAATCACCGCGTATTGGTCGGGATTTAAATGTTTAGCAAGGGACTGTTTTACTGTCCATCCCGTGATAATTGCCGTTTGGCCGTGACCGCAGATTAATTGATTGGGTTTATAGTGGGGTTGGTAGGTGAATTTAGGGGTGGTTTCTGTACTAAGCATGGATTTAAATTAATCGTTCAAGATAATTAATAATATTTCGGTGAAGGTTTTCTATTGTATCACTCCCATCCAGTTGTAAACAATTATCTTTATATTCTTTAAATATCTCGATAAACATCTGACGAACTTTCATTAATTTTTCTTGTTTTTCGTACACTTCTGTGATGGCTCTGTTTTTAATTCTTGCTAGAGAAATATCGGGAATAACATCGATATAAATAACTATATCTGGATTGGGAAAATGTTGATTTAACTGCCGAACAAAAGCAAATTCTTCGGGATTATTGCAATTGTAGGCCAGGGAGGAAAAATAATAACGAGTAGTGATAACGTGGGTTTGTTCTTGGTGAATAAGTTTAAAAACGCCATCGTGATCATTATATAAGTGATCATGGCGATCAGCTGCAAATAAATAGGCCATTTGTCGGTCAAATTGATTTTGATCTTTGATAGAAATAAGATTAGTTTGCATTATTTCTCGAATCAAACGACCGATGACTCCCTCGGAAGGTTCCGGACTTAAAACTGCTTTTTCCCCTCGCTTTAAAAAATATTCTTGTAAGAGTTTTGCTTGGGTACTTGTTCCCGATCCGTCAATACCTTCAAAGACAATAAACTTCGGTTTCATAATTTAATCTTCCTTCTCGATCTAATTATCTAAATAATTGTTTTAGCCAAGTTAACCAAGATTTTTTCGGGGGGATTAATTGCGTCATTTCTCCGATAATCTCTCCCATACTTCCCCAAGCATAAATATTTTTATTGAGGGATTGTATGGTTAAATTTTCTTGTAAAGCTAAACTGATAATACTAATCATTTCTGCTGCTTGATTACCGACTATTTGCGCTCCCAGTATTTTACCATCTTGTCGGTAGATTAATTGACAAAATCCCGTGGTTTCCCCCCAGATTTGCTGTGGGACCATATTTTTAATTGGATAGTTGATCATCTTTACCTCCTCACCATAGCTGTCCTGGGCTGCTTTTCCAGTTAAACCCACCCAAGCAATAGCAGGATCGAAAGCAATAAATGAGGGAATTTGCTCGGGATTAAAGTTAAATTTTTCTCCCGTGAGCAGATGCTTGACTAACCCAAAAGCAGCCCGGTGATTTAAAGTAGGATCGGGATAATTATTTCTGAGCAAATTTAGGGCATAAATGCGGGAATTATCGGTTTGTAATTGCTGATTAACCCTAATTAATCCCTCCTCTAGTTTAACTCCCACCCCAGCCAAATTTAATCCCTGTTCATTGACTTGATAATTACCGGCAAAAATGAGATCATCAACTTCGATGACACGATTGCCTAATTGTAACCATTTTTGACCCTCGATCGCTTTCACTTGACTAGGACAATAGCCTGGTAAAATCTTAATTCCTTCCGCTTCTAAAATGGCAGTAACTAAATGGGAGATTTCCCAATCAATATCCGGCAGTAGATAATTATCCTCGATAATTAAGCTAATTTCTTTCCCTAAACGTCGGAGAATTTGCGCTAAACTCACAGCCATGCTGCTGTTGCCAATAATCGCTAAATGTTGTCCCAACTTGTCTAAATTTGGCTCTTGCCAAAGGGTTTGAGCGGTAAAATAATTAACCTCATCTAAGCCGAAAATTTTCGGGACTTGCAGATAAAAACCCGTGGCGATAAGATAGTGTTTAGCCAACAATTGCCGACCATTAACCACAAATCCTAAATGGGGCAGCCGGACAAATTCCCCTCCACCCGGGATCACATCTATTCCTTCCGTGGCTAATCTTGCCAAAGAATGATTTTTATTAATAGTTTTATCTACTTCCTCTAACCATTGCCGCAACCGTTGCCATTGGGGATAAATGGCCGTTTCTTGCCAATGATTCAGCAGTTTATAGAGATGGATAATTTGGCTGTAGCCCTTGCTAAAAATGTCCTCAGATGCCTCTAAATTGTCCCTAGAAGGCTGTTGCACTAAAGCCACCCTTTTTTTGAGGTGAACAGCCAACAAAGCCGCTTCTATCCCCGCAGGAGTGGCACCAATAATTACTAAGTCGTAAACCACAAATATAAAGTAAAAAGTCAAAAGTCAAAAAAGGTGTTGGGGGTTTTGGGGTGTTAGGGTGTTAGGGTTTAAGGGTTTTAGTTGAAATTCCCCCACTTCCCCACTTCCCCCCGCAACGCGCACGAAGTGGTCTCCCCATTTCCCCATTCCCCCACACCCCACACCCTACACCCTACACCCTCTTTCAAGTCAGGAGTCAGGAATCAGGAGACAGCATTCAGGAATCGGAAACTTAACACTTAAGTAGGGTTTGCTGAATAAATTTGAAATGTAGGCAAAGTAAGGGTTTTGGGGCTTTTCTCGCTCCCACAGGTGCAAGATTTTGAGAGAATCGTCGTTCAAAACCTTGCGTCTTCATCGGCCCGCGTCCTGTAGGGGCGAAGCATTCGGGCAATAACCTATCGGTGAAAACGTAGATTTTCTATCCGAATGCTTCGCCCGTACTTATTCAGCAAACCCTAAGTAGGGAGGCACAATTATTTGTAGGATGGGTTAGCGGTAGCGTAACATA
>NZ_JADBVM010000104.1:0-32185 GCF_020244875.1 Microcystis sp. M44BS1 | reverse complement strand
GAAAACTTTTCTGACTTTTCTTCAGCTATTTATGAATGTCTGAATGATGCCCACCTGAAACATAAAAAAGAACTGGATTCCTTGCTCACTCTACGATTTCAGAAGTTTAATAAATCTCAGATTATGAACGTCTAAAGTATAGGTTAAAATTAACTTATTCGGCTCTGATTTTGGATTGGGGAGTTATCTGCTCTCTTCCTACGAAAGGAAACGATTTGCCGAAACGGGATGCTCCCTAAAAATCAGAAAAAATTCGCCACACCAGTCTCAAGGAGGAAAGGATGTCTCAAGTCTCTATTCAATCAGATTTGGTCGATGATAAAATTCAGTCTAGGCTCGTTATTCGTATCGCGTCAATTATTGATGATTTTATCAAGAATGAGAGCTTATTGGAAGATTTAAATAGAGATGAAATGGTTAAGTATTTTGTGAATTTACTGACCGAAAAATTTTCCTCTTCAGAATTAGAAACAATGCCCGATGAAAGTCTAGGTCGCAAAATCAGGCGAGTCTTAGGAGTGCAAGCAATGGCGGGACTGCTGAAGGATTTAACTCCAGAACAAATGGCAGAGTTTGAAGCAGTGATGGCAAGTTTTAGATAGAAATAGTAAATAGTCGTGGGTTATCTACTCGATACTAACATCGTCACAGCTATTCTCAAAGACAACCAAGTAGTCGTTGAGAGATTGAGTGCAGTAAGGCTACAAGGAAAGGATGTTTTCATAAGCTGTATTACTTATTTAGAAACTGAAGCTGGACTATTAGCAGTTAAGGCAACGAAGAAGTTAGCAAGATTTCAGAATTTGTGTCGCACTGATTTGAGAGTATTGTTGTTAGATACAATGGAGATTGTTCATCAAGCCGCAGCAATTTCTGCTGATTTAAGGCTTAAGGGAACCCCCATACAAATGACTGATATTCTCATTGCAGCAACAGCTATTAGCTATAATCTCATTGTCGTTTCTGACGACTCAGATATGCTGAGAGTTCAGGGATTAATCGTAGAAAATTGGCGGCGATGAGATAATTTGCTGGTGATGATCTCACCCATCCAGGAAAGAAAGCTTTATTACTAATATTTTAGCCTGCTGTTGCAAGGTGGCATAAACTTCATCGCTCAATTCTAGGGTTAAGACTTGACTCATTTGGCTGTACCTTCATTGTGGCTATTGATTAGATTAATTTCTTTTTTAACTCTTTGACCATTATAACCTCGGACATCAGCTTGTCTCTTCACAGTAGCACTGTAGGGTGGGTTAGTGACAGCGTAACCCACCGCATATTAGGAAATTGATGGTGCGTTACATTAACATTAACGCACCCTACGAAAGCTTATAAGTCATCTTCCGATAATCGAGCTATTTTCATAATTGATTTTAAAGTTCCAATTTTTAAGTCCTGATTGCGGTGTACAGGAATAGATAGAATTTTATCTTCATCCTCCTTTTCATAAATATGGTGACTACTGGTAATTTTTTTGAGTATCCAACCTTTTTTTTCGACAATTTTACAGAGTTTTTTCCCTGATATTGATTTCATACAGCAATTTCAATCACTTCTGACCTAGATTCAGGTTGTTTGCTTTCATTGGCAACTTCTAACCAGCCTTGTATGGCATCTTGGAGGTTATCGACAACTTCGTCCATACTATCTCCTTCTGTTATACAACCGGGCAGAGCGGGAACTTCAGCCCAGTAACCGCCTTCTTCGGCTGGATGAATAATAGCTTTGATTTTCATCAGGTTCAGAATTTTTGAAAACTTATCTCTTATTTTAATATGAATATGGAAGTTGGGTTTCCTTGCGTCAACCCAACCTACAGGCGATGCGATCGCACTACAAGATCGGCGATCGCACTGGAGAGGTCTAATGAATATCGACACCTCTCATAGATACTGATGCGACGATCACTTGCTCCGTTCTGCGCAGCTTTATCGCGCAGTAAGCCTGAGCACCAAGTTAGGCGATTTTTGTAGTCTGAATAGTGACTGTTCCCAATGCGCCCGAATCTAGATTCGCACCGGTTTGCGAGGTCACGTATTTATTTAAAGGTGGCTGTGGGCCGGAAGACGACCAAGTCGATGAATTTGTCTTGCTACCCCAAGGGCAATCCCAAGAATAGGTGCCTACTTGTGTATTTCCATCGTAAAGCTCAAAGGATCCTTCAGTTCCTGAAGCAGCATCTTCGCGACCACAAGCATTAATTGAGAAGGATGAGTTTGCCTTGATTACTTTTCCTTCAATTGCGCTAGGTTGGTACTCATTGTCCTTATTCCCACCTGCATAACCAATTTTATCAGAGTCGTAAAACTTCCCCCATGAATGAGCTACATTTACCAATGTGACATCAAAATTGGTTGCATATATAGTTATCGTTACCCATTGTGCGTAAGCCATTGTACTCTCCTAATTGTTGTGCGATCGCCCCCTCTTGTAGCTTGAGTCAAGCAACAGCCCAACCCAACACCAAAGGCGATTGAAAACAACAATACACATTACCCCCCCCCGCAAATGTATCCTAAACTACAATTTAATAAATCTTTACATTCTTCTCCCTGACTAGGGATTCACAGCAGAAAATGAAGTCTGCGTCCCCAGAATGCCTGATGGGACAGAATTGATTGTCACTCGCAGCCCCCCGGTGAACTCCAACGGTGTCATCACCCTGACTAACCGCCACCTCCCCCAACTGAAATGGCAGGAAAGCCTCTTAATAGCTCGTCCTGTCAATCAATTTCGGGACTTTTTTCCCGAAGTTAACAATCAGAATCTTACGGAAATTGCGATCGAAATCAAGGAAACCTACAATGATTATTTAAAGTCAGCGCGATCGCTTGAAGACCTGAAAAACCGGCATCCCGAACTGAGAGAACCCTATATCGAGGTAACATCAGCGAAAAGTCAGAGAACGATTTACCTGACACGGCTAGATCGGTTTGGGACTTTAGAATCGGTTTTTTTTAGTCAAGATAAGCAGTTTCCCGTTGATTTACAGCTTGTTAACAACAAGATTGACCGAGAGATTCCTAATTCTCTTTTGGCTGTAGCAACGCTCGATTTAGAAGGGAAATCAGTGGAGCAACCAATTGGCGCGATCGCCTTATCCTCGGTAGAGGAATACAACCTGAAAGCAGGAATAAATATGTAGAGATGGTGCGTCAAGAACACCCTGAAAGTGAAAGACAGCAATTAGCGGCGGCTCTCTGACATCATGCTCATACCAGGGGTCATCAGTCATCAGTTATCAGATTTGCGTTTTCAGTCCACTGATAACTGAAAATACTCCCCAACTCCCACTCGGCAATAACTACTGGCAGCCAGAAATACGTTGGTTACTTATCATGCTTTGTGCTTTTTGTCAAAAAAACTTTTTTTTTGTAATAAAACTACACAAAAAAAAGATCATCGTTGTGGGTGAAATTGACTCATTTACCCGTCTTAATTAGGATTACCTTGTAGGTGTGACAAGGGTTTCAACCATTGCTACCCAAAAAAGCACAGAATGACCCATTGTGAAATTCTATCAAATCGCTGTAACCATTGGAACATCGTCGTTAAATAAAAATCTTTCTCAATTAATTCTTAAGAATTTGTAAATATTGCGAAATGTTAATTTAAATATTCTCAAGCTTTTGGAGTTAGTAGATAATTTTTGCTTATCTTTGTCGAAAAATAGAACTCCTGCAAAAATCCAACACCTACCATTAGGTTAGAAGTCAGGAGTCAGGAGACAGGTTTTAGGTTTTGGGGGTTGGGGTTTTGGGGTTTTAGTTCAATTTCCCCACTTCCCCCCTCCCCACTTCCCCATTCCCCCACTTCCCCATTCCCCCACACCCTACACCCCACATCCCACACCCCACACCCCAATTCTTATGAGAGATTCCCTATCGAGCCGTCTAAGAGTACAACAACACTGCCTCAATCAAGTTAAATTAGCCGTGAGAAAGCAGGGCTTTAGCAGTCAACGCTCCTTAGCCAAAGAAGCTGAATTTAGTCTGGCTACTGTCAGCAACTTCCTGACTGGTAAACCGTTAGAACAAGCCACTTTTGAACAAATTTGTCGTCGATTATGCCTCGACTGGCAAGAAATAGCTGCCCTGAATTTTCAGCTAACAGCACCCCCTCAAGACAAAATTCCGGTTAATTCGGCAGCCAAGAGCGAAAAATTGGACACATTACCCCCCTATCCTAATGGAGCAGTTCCCCTTGGTTCCCCATTTTATTTAGAACGTCTTCCCCTCGAAGAACAGATCAGGCAGGAAATCAAGAAACCGGGGGCTTTAGTGCGGATAAAAGCCCCGAAAGAAATGGGCAAAACATCCCTACTTTTGAGAATGCTCGATTTTGCCAAACAGCAAGGCTACCGCACGGTGAGTTTGAACCTAGAACAGGTGGACCAGGCCATTTTGGCTGATTTAAACCAATTTTTGCGCTGGTTGTGTGCCAATGCCGCCCGTCAACTACAGTTAAAACCGCAATTAGATGAGTATTGGGATGAGGATTTAGGCAGCAAGATTAGCTGTACGGTTTACATTCAAGACTATCTCCTGGAATCGATTACCGCCCCCATTGTCCTCGCTCTCGATGAACTGAATCAGATATTTGAACATCCCCAAGTGGCCAAGGATTTTTTACCGCTGCTGCGTTCTTGGTACGAAGAAGCCAAAACCCTACCTATTTGGCAAAAACTCCGTCTTATCGTCGTCCATTCCACAGAAATTTATGTTCCCCTGCAGCTCAATCAATCGCCCTTTAACGTGGGATTCCCCGCACAGCTAAGTCATTTTAGTCTTGAGGAGGTATTAAAATTAGCCCAACGTTATCAACTCACCTGGGAAAATCAGGAAAAAGTCAAACAACTGATGGAGCTAGTAGGAGGACACCCAGCTTTGGTACAAACCGCCCTCTACTATCTCAGTCGGGAGGAAATAACCATGACGCAAATATTAACCACTGCCACCTCCCTCACGGGGATCTATGCCCATCATCTGCGGCGCCATTGGGCGGTATTAGAACAACAACCGGAACTAGCGAAAGCCCTCGATCGGGTGATGAGCGCCGTGGAACCAGTACAATTAGACCCAATTCTCGCTTACAAACTCAGCAGTATGGGGCTACTCAAACAATCGGGAGATAAAGTAGTACCCGGCTATGAATTGTATCGACGCTATTTTTTAGAAGTGAAATCCTCTATCAGTTATCAGTAAACAGTAATCAGTTATCAGTGAGGGTGTGGGGTGTGGGGAAGTGGGGAAGTGGGGAAGTGGGGGAATGGGGAAGTGGGGGAATGGGGAAGTGGGGAAGTGGGGAAATTGAACTAAAACCCCAAAACCCCAAAACCCCAACACCTAAAACCTATCTCCTGTCTCCTGCCTCCTAAATACTGGCTCCCGGCTCCTATCTCCTGACGACCGACGACCGGCTACTAACCCCACCAACAAACTTTTTGCCGCAAACCCTACTTATGAATATGTCAATCAAAGATACTGTCCAAAATACTGTCAACGTTAGTAATTTTAGTCGCTCGCAACTCGGTCGGCCGGATGAGAACAATTTACATAAAGCAGTCGCCACAATTACTGAGGGACATTGGCCGGAAAATCTGTCGGGATACGTTTTTATCGTCTGTCCTTTTCATAGAAAAAATGACCGTCATTTGTTCTCTGGCGAGGGTGTAATTATTAAATGGGACTTGCAAGGGAAAAATAATCAAGTTAATGTTTACAGTAAAAAACTGAAAACTTGGGATAGTTTTTGGCGAAAAGTTTTACCGATATTTAATATTAGTCAAGCCACTTTTCCCGCCGTGGTCAGCATTTTAGGTTCTTCGGAAATAGCGAATACTGCTATGGTTAAACTAGAAAAAGTTTCTGAAGATAAACAACTAGAAGAAACCCGATTAATTCTCACTGCCGATGCGGGACGTTACTGGGAAGTGGACCCCGTTTCCCTTGATACTATCACTCCGATTGGTTATTTTGACCAACATCTTGTTTCCGTGCCTTTATCTTTTTTCCCAGTCCTAGAAAATACCGCTCACCCCTTCTACGACAAAAAGACCCAAGAATTTATAACCTGTGAATTAAAGCTAAAACTTGTATCGGGAGGTATGTTAAAAGATTTAGATAAATCGGTGTATATTGTGCTTTGGGATCAAAAAAAACAACTTAAACCCTGGAAACTACAGGGAACTATCCTCGATGGTAGTCCCCATTCGGTCATCGTCACCGAAGATTATATCATGATTCCCGATATGCCCTTTCAGATGGGAGTGGCCAAACTATTAGGTATCAGAATCAGGCCCGAAGAAACCTATCCGAAAACTCAAATTTATCTGGTTAAACGTCAAGACCTCAAGGAAGAAGAAACCACCGTTCCCTCGCGATTAATTACCTTCAATGGCGACAGTTATCACTTCCTTTGTAATTACCATAGTACCAACGGTCAAATTCAGATTGTGGCCATCCAAAACGCCACTATTAGTTTAACCGAAGCGATCGAAAAAGACGATATCCAACATTTTACCGGTCAGAGTTATCCCCCCGAATACCACGGCATCCCCTGGATGTTTTCCTTTGATGTCGGAGTGCTGCGCAAAGTGGTTATCGAAGATGCCAGGGTGATGAGCGAACAAGCTTTCATCCATCCGGGTTGGTTCTGTACCAGTCTCTACACCGCCGACCCCCGGGAATCGGAACAGGGATACAGTGCCGTTTATCAAATCTATCTCGGTTATGTGCGCGAATTAATTTGTCGTCGTCAGTATATGGATTGTCGCGACCAAAGCAATCGCATCCTCAGCGATGCCGAACTTCCCTGTCATGACTTGCCCTCGGTATTAGCCAAGGTTCCCTTTGATAAGGATTGGAATCAGTTAACTGAACAGATTAGCCAAGAAAAAAATGCCAGTGATACTCATGTATCACATTTAGGTCGGGGACTACTGGATTTTTATGTTTGTCCTGATGGCTATATTTTAGATAGCATTCAGTTTATTCCCCAAGAACAGGCCTATCTATTGACGACGGTTTTAACCCCGACCAAAGCATTAGAAGCCTGGTTATTTAACCCTGACAATCTCAAGGACGGACCGATTGCTAAACTGAGCTTACCTGAAGATGTTCACTTTGGTTTGACCTTGCATTCCGAGTATTTCGAGCAGGTGGTCTCTTCTCCCCGTCCTTCCGTCTCACAGGTAAATCGAGTTCTGTCAGCCTTGCGGAGTCTGGTCTTGGTTCCCGTAGAATTTTTCTTGGGGAGACCCGCAGCTATTTACAATCGCCAAGTAAAAAAATGATTGTTCTCAACGGATACGACATTCTTGCCCAAGTTTACGAAAGCGTTAACTCGGAAGTCTATCGGGCCATTCGCACCGTCGATAATCAACCGGTTATGCTCAAAATCCTCAAGCAAGAATATCCCACCACCCAACAACTAACCCACTACAAACAGGAGTATAAAACCATCTGCGGTCTGAACTTCGAGGGGGCGATTAAAGCCTATGGTTTAGAAACCTACCGCAGAACTCCCGTGATTATTTTGGAAGATTTCGGGGGTGTATCCTTAAAAAAATGGCTAGGGGGCAAAACCCTAGCCTTAAGGGACTTTTTAAGCCTTGCACTCCGAATAGTGGCTAATTTAGAGAAAATTCACAACGCCAAGGTTATTCACAAAGATATTAATCCTGCCAATATAGTTCTTAACCCCGAAACCGGACAGATTAAAATCATCGATTTTGGCATTGCCAGCGTCCTGCAGCGGGAAAATCCGGGGCTAAAAAATCCCAACGTCCTCGAGGGGACTTTAGCCTATATTTCTCCCGAACAAACCGGACGGATGAATCGCAGTCTCGATTACCGCACGGATTTTTATTCTTTGGGCGTTAGCTTCTATGAACTGCTCACCGGACAATTACCTTTTCCAGCTAACGATGCTTTGGAATTAGTTCACTGTCATCTGGCTAAACAACCTTTGGAGATTAATAGTCTCGTCAGGGAGAAAATTCCCCCAGTGGTGGAAGCAATCATCAGGAAACTGATGGCTAAAACCCCCGAGGAACGATACCAAAGTGCCTACGGTATTCGGGCAGATTTAGAAGAATGTTTAAGACAACTAGAAACAACGGGTAAAATTGAAGATTTTGTCATCGCTAGGCAAGATCTAGCCAATCAGTTCCAAATTCCCCAAAAACTCTACGGCAGGGAGGCGGAAATCGCCACTCTCCTCACTGCTTTTCAACGGGTAGCCACGGTGGCTAAAAACTCCTCTCACACCGAACTGATGCTAGTTACGGGTTATTCTGGCATGGGTAAAACCACCCTAGTTAGGGAAATTTATCAGCCAATTACTGAAAAACGCGGCTTTTTTATCTCTGGTAAATTTGACCAGTTTCAGCGCGATATTCCCTATGCTGCCGTGATTAGCGCTTTGACTAATCTGGTTAAGCAACTTTTGGGGGAAAGTCAGCCACAACTGCAACTATGGCGACAAAAACTCCTAAAGTCTTTGGGGGCGAATGCACGGGTTATTATTGATGTGATTCCCCAACTAGAATTAATTATCGGTCCACAACCAGAGGTGTTACAATTAGGAGCGATCGCTACTCAAAATCGCTTTAATTTAGTCTTTAAAAATTTTATTCGGGTCTTTTGTTCCCCAGAACATCCCCTGGTCATCTTTCTCGATGATTTACAATGGGCAGACTTGGCTAGTCTCCAGTTGATAGAATTAATTATGCTCGATGGCGATATGGACTATTTGTTTTTAATTGGCTCCTATCGCAGTAATGAAATTAATTCCACCCACCCCCTAACCGCTACCCTCGATAAATTAGAGCAGGGGGGCATAATTATCAATCAAGTTATTTTAAGACCTCTGGGTCCTGCACAGGTCAATCAGTTAATTGCCGACACCTTAAATCATTCACCAGAATATGTGCAATCTTTGTCCGCTTTAGTCTGGCAAAAAACCCACGGTAATCCTTTTTTTGTCAATGAATTTCTCAAAACTATCTACTGGGAAAATTTGCTATTTTTCCAACCAGGGGAGCAAACAACCACTAAAACCGATAATAATAGGGGCTATTGGCAATGGCATCTCGGCCAAATTCAAAGGATTGGTAGTACCGATAATCTGATTCAATTTATGATGGGTAAAATGCAAAAATTACCTCTGGAAACCCAGGAAGTTTTAAGTTTAGCATCTTGTCTTGGCTCAGAATTTAATTTAAATACTCTAGCAGTAATCTCTGAAAAATCACCTCCAGAACTTTTACCAATTTTAACTTCTAGTAGCGAAGCTGGTTTAATTATTCCCCTCTCAGAATTAGATGAACAATTACTGATTCAAGAATATAAATTTGCTCATGATCGTATTCAACAAGGAGCTTACGCTCTCATCGAAGACAGCCAAAAATCTTTAATTCATCTAAAAATTGGTCGCCTACTTTGGCAGCATAGTTCTGTCAACGAATTATCGGAAAAGATTTTTAAAATAGTCGATCATCTCAATCTTGGTTATCAAATAATCAGTGAGGAAAAAGAACGAGAGTTAGTGGCTAACTTGAATTTACTAGCAGCCCAAAAAGCAAAAGCTGCTAATGCCCAAACTGGAGCTTTAAAATATATTAAAATTGCTCAAAAACTTCTCGAAAAATCAAGCTGGGAAAATAACTATCAACTGACTTTAAATATTTATTCTGAAGCCACAGAAATCGCCTATTTAAGTGGGGATTTTGAGCAGATGCAGTGCTGGGCTAATCTCGTATTAAAACAGGCAAAAACCACCCTAGATAAAATCAAAGTTTATGAAGTCATCATCGAAGCTTATCACGCCCAAAATCAAGAACTAAAAGCGGTACAAATTGGCTTATCTGTTCTAAAAAGCTTAGATTTCGAGATTCCTGAATCCTTACAATCATCAGATATCCAGGAAGAACTCACTAAAACTCGGCAAAAATTAGCGGGTAAAAATATCGAAGATTTAACTAATTTACCGCCGATAAATGAAGAAGAAAAATTAGCAATAATGAAGATAGCGGCTGCCATATTTTCTCCTGTTTTTATTGCCGCCCCGCATCTCTTACCTGTCCTAGTATCAAAACAGGTTAACTTATCAATTCAGTACGGCAATAGTTATCTAGCGGCTTTTACTTATGTTAATTATGGCTTAATTCTTTGTGGTCTTTTAGAAGATTGGGAAACGGGTTATCAATTTGGAAAATTGGCTTTAAACATTGCCGATAAATTTCATGCCAAAGCCCTAATGCCGAAAATAATTGCCGTCTTTTCCACCACTATTAGTATCTGGAAAGAACCGATTAAAAATTCCCTGTCCTTGTTAAAATCTTCCTATCAAACTGGTTTAGAAATGGGGGATCTCTACTACGGAACAACCTGCGCCTATCTTTACTGTTTTCATTCCGCCTTTATCGGACAGGAATTAACAGAATTAGACCGAGAAATAGCTAACTATGATCTGGCTTTTGTTAAGCTCAAACAAGAAAACACCCGCAACTATCTAAAAATCTACGGACAAACAGTTTTAAATCTGCTGGGGCGCTCGGAAAATCCCAGCCGTTTAGAAGGAAAATACTATCAAGAAACTGTTATGTTACCGTACCATCTAGAGGCTAATGATCTCTATGGTCTCTGTGCTTTATTTGTTAATAAATTATACCTTTGTTATCTATTCGGACAGTACGAACAAGCCATTGAAAATGCTAACCAAGCCCAAAATTATCTAGGGGGAGCTACCGCTACTTTATTGATTTCTCTGCATAATTTTTATGATTCCCTCGCCCATTTAGCTATTTATAATCATCTGGATAATGACCAAAAACAGCAAGTATTAGAACGGGTGAAGAATAATCAGAAAAAGCAACAGGAATGGGCTAATCAAGCACCCCAGAACTATCTCCATAAATTTTATTTAGTGGAAGCGGAAAAGGAGCGAGTGCAGCAATCCTATCTAGAAGCCATAGAAAACTACGATTTAGCCATTGCTAAAGCCAAGGAAAATGAAGACATTAATGAAGAAGCACTAGCTAACGAACTAGCGGCGAAATTCTATCTCGATTGGGGTAAAGTAAAAATTGCCAAAACCTACATCAATGAAGCTGCTTATCTCTATTCTCTTTGGGGAGCAACCGCTAAAGTCAAAGATATAGAAAGCCGCTATTCTCAGTTAATGGTCAATAACTATGGTTCTAATTCCCTGACCGAAACCACGAGAACTACCACCAGAAAAAATTCAGCCAGTCATGCGGGAGAACTGTTAGATTTAGCCACGATTATGAAGGCATCCCAAGCCATTTCTAGCGAGATAGTTTTAGATCAATTACTCGCCACCCTGATGAAAATTCTCATCGAAAATGCTGGGGCGCAGCTGGGCTATCTTATCCTAGAAAGCGGCGGACAATTATCGATTGAAGCCTCCGGTTCAGTGCAGGAAGATAGGGTGACAGTCTTTAAATCTAATGCCATCGAAGAACATCTTCCCGTCTCAATTATTAACTATGTAGCCCGGAGCGGTCAAACCGTTCTTAATAACGATGCTGCCCATCAGGGCAATTTTAGCAACGATCCCTATATAAAAACCCATCAAACCAAATCGCTGCTCTGCACACCCCTCCTCGACCAAGGACAACTGCGGGGAATTGTCTATCTAGAAAATAATCTCACCGTCGGGGCTTTTACCCAAGAAAGATTGGAAGTGCTGCAACTGCTCTCCAGCCAAGCTGCCATCGCAATTACTAACGCCAAACTCTACGCCGAAATTAAAGCCAAACAGAGACAACTAGCGCAATTTTTAGAAGCCATGCCAGTGGGGGTATTCGTCCTCGATGCCGACAGTCAACCCTATTATGCCAATCAAACCGCCCAAGAGATTTTAGGAAAAGGGATAGTTAATATCACCACGGCTAATCAGTTGGGGAAAACCTATCAGTTATATCAAGCTGGAACCGATCGATTGTATCCCACCGAAGACCAGCCGATTGTCCGAGCTTTAAGGGGGGAAAAAAACACGATGGATGATCTAGAAATTCACCAAGGAGAGAAGATTATTCCCCTAGAAGTGTATGCCACGCCCGTTTTTGACGAAAAAGGGGAAATTATCTATGCGATCACCGCTTTTACCGATATTAGCGAACGAAAACAGGCGGAAGCGGAACGGATTCGCTTTACCGAAGAATTAGCCGAGTATAGCCGCACCCTAGAACAGAAAGTGCAGCAGCGCACCCTAGAACTCAGCCAAACCCTAGAAATTCTCAAGGCCACCCAAGCAGAATTACTGTTTGAAAATGAACTGCTCAGAAGTAGCGAAGAATCTAGCACCTTTGACTACCAAGTGGGGGGCAGTTTGCCCATGGATGCCCCCACCTACGTGGTCCGCGCCGCCGACCGTTATCTCTATAAAGCCCTCAAACGCGGCGATTTTTGCTATGTTCTCAATCCCCGTCAAATGGGTAAGTCTAGTTTAATGGTACGCATGATCGATCACCTCCAACACGAGGGCATCTGTTGCGCTCCCATTGATTTAACCCGTATCGGCAGCGAAAATGTCACTCCCGACCAATGGTACAAGGGGATAGCCTTCGAGTTAGGGCGACGTTTTGGCCTGCTCAAAAGGGTTAATCTGAAAGCTTGGTGGCAAGAACGGGAAGATGTCTCGGCAGTGCAGCGCTTGGGCGAATTTATTGAAGAGGTGTTATTGCTGGAAGTGGGGATAGTGGAAGGTTCTCCCCCGAAACCGATCGCGATTTTTATCGATGAAATCGATAGCGTTTTGGGCTTAAATTTTGCGGTTAATGACTTTTTTGCCCTGATTCGTTCCTGCTATAACCAGCGCAGTTTTAACCCGCTCTATCGACGTTTGACCTTCGCTTTCTTCGGTGTTGTCACCCCCTCCGATTTAATTACCGACCACCAAATCACTCCTTTTAATATCGGTCATTCGATTCAATTGGAGGGTTTTAAGGAACACGAAGCCCAGCCTTTACTGCGCGGATTGGCCGAGAAAGTTAGTAACCCGCAAACTGTCTTAAAAGAAGTCTTTGCTTGGACAAACGGTCAACCTTTTCTGACCCAAAAACTCTGTCAGTTAATTCGCACCGCTGCCTCACCGATTCCCCCCAATGGTGAGGCCCTCTGGATTGAGGACTTAGTACAGAAGAAGATCATTGACAATTGGGAGGCTCAGGATGAACCGGAACATCTGCGGACTATTCGCGATCGGCTTCTCAACAGTCATCGCTCCCAGTTGCTCCTGAGACTCTATGAACGGATTTTAAGGGAAAAAGAGGTGATTGCCAAGGATAGCCCCCCAGAAAAAGAGTTACTTTTATCAGGGTTAGTGATCAAAGATCAAGGCCGGCTGCAAGTCCATAATCCCATCTATCAAGCAATCTTTAACCTCCATTGGCTGGGCTGGGCAAAATCAACCTAACTCCCCCGTCATCACCCCGGCAATTTGTCGGTCTAACTGTTCTAAATTTTCCGCCGGTTCAAGGCAGCATAACCCTTGACAAATTAACCCAAATGTGCTAGGGGGCAAACTGGCATCGACTCGATACACCGCAGTGGGCAAATAGCGACTTAACAGCCGCTCGATCGAGCTTTCCGGGGCGCGCAGACAGAAACCGTGACGATAGTGATCGAGAGCGACAAATAAACTGGGGCAAGCGGTGGGGGACTGTTCTAAGATGGTACTAAAAGATTGCAAGGCCTTTTCGGCCCGATCGAGATATTCTAGATTTTCCGTCAATCGCGACAGACGCAATAAATTAGCGATCGCAATTCCGTTAGCCGAAGGGGTGGCATTATCCGTATAACCTCGCTCCCGCACGATCAGATCGAGACTATGATCGGACGCAGTATTAAAATATCCCCCCTCATCCTCGGCCCAAAACCAGCGATCAAATTCCCCCTGTAGATCGATAGCCGCCTCTAACCAGCGAGTTTCTTGGGGTTTAGCGGTTTGCAGGTCGAGCAAAGCCTTAATAAAATAGGCAAAATCCTCCGATTGGGCTAAAACCGAGGCCTGACCCTGATAATTCAAGCGCTGAAAACGTCCATCTAACCACTGATGCTTGAGAATAAACTCGGCCGCTTGAGCGGCCATTTGCCAGTACAAAGGTTCGCCAAAGACGGCAAAGGCCCGGGCCAAACCGGAAATCATCAAACTATTCCAAGCGACGATCATTTTCGTATCCGTTACCGCCGGAATCCGTCCCGGCCAAGAGACGGTTTTCGCCTCCTGATTGTCTCTGGCTGGGGGAAAAAGAGCTAATTGGGCTTGAGAACTGCCATAACGCCGAATAAATAACTTATCGAGCATATTTTCTATCTCCTTCCCTAATTCTCCCCCTTGCCGACGTTGCAGCACATTACGACCCTCAAAATTACCCTCGGCAGTGACGGTAAAATTAGCCTGCAGCACCCCCAATTCCTCGGTCGAGAGATAATCCCTTAACTCCAGATCCGACCAGACATAAAAGGCCCCTTCCTCCGGTTCCCCATCCGTGGCCTTCTCAAAACTATCGGCATCTTGGGCCGCATAAAAATAACCTTCTGGGGCGGTCATTTCCCGTTTTAGCCAGTTAACCGTGCCTTTAATCCCTCTCTCAAAGGCCGCCTCTCGATCACCCGCACTCCACAAATTGGCTAAATATTCGACAATTTGCCCGTTATCGTAGAGCATTTTTTCAAAATGGGGAACTGTCCACGTCGAATCCACCGTATAACGATGGAATCCTCCCCCCACATGGTCATAGATTCCCCCTAGGGCCAGATCTTCCCCCCGTTGATAGGCCGCTTGTCGGAGGGAATCGTCCCAATCGTCACCAAAGCGATTGCCCTGCAAAGCCAGATGAGAATATGGAATCATCGGAAAACTAGGCCGACCGTAGTTATTGGGATTAACCCGAATCACCGCCGTATTTTTCTCGATTCCTGTGGCTAAAAGGGAAGGAGCGGCTAAATTGGTCTCTGCTCGGGGTAAAATAGCCGATTGACGCAGTGCGCCCAGCATTTCGGCCGTAAATTTGCTTAATTTCTCCTTTTCTTCGTCATAATAGCGACGTACCGATTGCAACACTTGCAGAAAACCGGGCCGGTTAAAGCGCGGTTGCACGGGAAAATAGGTGCCACCATAGAAGGGAATTAAACTATCGGGTGTTAGGAAGACATTCAGCGGCCAACCCCCTTGACCGACCATCATCTGCAATGCTTGCATATAGATACTATCGATGTCCGGTCTTTCCTCGCGATCAACTTTGATCGGCAAAAAATACTGATTGAGATAATCGGCAATGGCCCGATCGGAAAAGGCTTCTCCTTCCATAACCGTACACCAATGACAGCTAGAATAACCGATCGACAGAAAGATCGGTTTATCTTCTCTCCTGGCAATTTCTAGGGCGCTGTCACACCAATACCACCAATCGATCGGGTTTTCGGCGTGTTTTCGCAGGTAAAGACTTTCAGATTTAGCCAGATGATTAGCCATGGGAAAAGGGGTATTTTTGCTCTTGCTGCTTATCAGTTTAAGCTAATTAGAGACTAACCGGAATTAAGCCTCTGCTCATGCTGAAAACTTCGATCGCCCTAGGATTTTTTCTCACTCAATCTTTGCCCCTTAATCCGCAAGTGCAGGGGGTGGCTAATCATTTAATTGGGGTTATGGATACGACGCAACAAGCGCAGACTAACCCCCGCGTTGCTAAGGTGCAAATGACTACCTGTGCCGTGAATTTTTCCCCCAAACAGGATAGTATTTATCTTTATCAAGAACAGGCGATCATCGAGCGCTTAAATCAACCCTATCGTCAAAGAATTTTAGTCATTCAACCTAGTGCCGATAATTCCACTGTGGAATCAAAAGCTTATAAGTTAAATAATGCCGCTAACTTTATTAATTTTTGTAACAAAGACTTGACAGAAAGAAGATTAAATGTATCAGATTTAGCTGAGTCGGTGTGTACTGTATTTTTAAAACCGATAGCGGGGGGGTATCGGGGAGAAACTCCCCCCCAGGGTTGTGCCACTAATGCCAGAGGTGCGGTGAAAATAACTAATACAATTATTCTACATTCCCAGGGCATGGATACCAGCGATCGAGGTTATGATAGCCTTGGCCGGCAGGTATGGGGAGCGCAGGATAATTTCTATCAATTTCGCTGGCAAAAACCCTAAAATCGGCTTTCTTGTTTCATTAATGCCACATCGGCAGCAAAATAGGTCAAAATCAAATCGGCCCCCGCTCGTTTCATACTGATTAAAGTTTCCAAAATCAGGCTTTTTTCGTCAATCCAGCCCTGTTTTGCCGCCGCTTTAATCATTGCGTATTCACCACTGACGTTGTAAGCGGCGACGGGAAGATGGCTACTATCGCGCAGACGACGGATAATATCGAGGTAGGCCAGAGCGGGCTTAACCATAATAATATCTGCCCCTTCTGTTATGTCTAAACTGGCTTCGCGTAACGCTTCCCGACTATTAGCCCCATCCATTTGATAGGTTTTCTTATCACCAAATTTTGGCGCTGATTCTAAGGCATCTCGGAAGGGACCATAATAAGCAGAGGCATATTTAGCCGTATAAGCGAGAATTCCCACATCCAAATAGCCAGCCGCATCTAAAGCTCGACGGATCGCCCCAATCCTACCATCCATCATATCGGAAGGAGCGACGAAATTAGCCCCGGCTGCCGCTTGCGAGAGCGACATTTTCACTAAAACTTCTAGGGTTTCATCATTGAGAATTTTACCGTCCTCCACAATACCATCATGACCATAAATCGAAAAAGGATCGAGGGCAACATCGGTAATAATAATTATTTCAGGGACTTCTTTTTTGATCGCTTTCACCGCCCTTGACACTAAACCATCGGGATTATAACTTTCTCTGCCGAAATTATCTTTTTTATCTTCGGCAATCAAGGGGAAAAGAGCGATGGCATTAATGCCTAAGTTATAAGCATTAACCACTTCTTTGAGCAATAAATCGAGGGAATAACGATAACAATCGGGCATAGAAGGAATAGCCACCTTTTGATTTTCTCCCTCCATGATAAAGAGGGGATAAATCAAGTCATTAACGGTTAATTCAGTTTCACGAACAAGACGGCGAATCGCTGGAGTATAACGAAGACGACGGGGACGAATCAGCATGATAACAGCGCGTCAAAAATAAAAAGTAAACAGTAAATAGCTGGCTTGGCTCTGGTTTTTTACCTAGGCAAAAACCGGGGATAGGACGATCAAATAATCCTGATCCCCCTGACTAATTAGTGAAAATCGGGACTATGACGAATCAAACTCATAAACTCTTGACGAGTCTTAGCAGAATCGGCAAAAATACCGCGCACGGCACTCGTAGAAGTCCAAGAACCGGGTTTTTCAACCCCGCGCATTACCATACACATATGAGTCGCTTCAATCACCACAGCTACCCCTTGAGGTTGCAGTAATCCTAGCAAAGCATCGGCAATTTGTGCGGTTAAACGTTCCTGTACTTGCAGTCGTCTGGCGTACATTTCACAGATGCGGGCAATCTTCGATAAACCGATCACTTTCCCGTTAGGAATATAGGCAACATGAGCGCGGCCAATAATTGGTAAAATATGGTGTTCACAGGAGCTAAAAATATCGATGTCTCGGATTAAAACCATCTCGTTAGCATCCTCATGAAAAACTGCCCCATTCAGCAATTCATCCAGGGATTGCTGATAACCAGAAGTGAGAAATTTTAGGGCTTTTACTACTCGTTTAGGAGTGTCTCGTAACCCTTCGCGATCGGGATCTTCTCCTAATCCTAACAGCAGTGTTCGTACCGCTTGCATCATCTCGGCTTCCGATACCGGCGATTTAGGTTCGGTAATCACTTCGGGAAAGTGATTGTAGTCATCATTGTCGAAAATTGCTTTGGACTTAGCTAAGGTCATAGATATTTTTACAGACTCCAATAGTTAATTGATCGGCAAAGTTTTCTGATTTTACCAATTGTCAATAAATACCCTTTGCTAGAGTATTTATTTTTCTGGGCATCTAGACGATAACTAATGAAAGCTATCGGTTTATTTCCTCGTCTTTGGGGTTATCTCTGGTGCGGAAACCTGGAAAAATTGATTTTCCTAGTCACCGAAAAAGTCTTGAGTATCTCCCTAGTTAATTGAGGGCAGAGTTCTACTGCATAATTAATTTATTTTGTCAAGTAGTTCATTTGTTTGTTAGGGTAGTTCTCCTAGAATGATAATCGTTATCATTTTAACAAAAAATTTAGATTTACCAACAAAAATTTTGTCGCCAGATAAAGATAGTCCCGTTAAGCTATTTAACTTATTTTGAAGATGTAGAGATATTTTGCGATTTTATCGCTTATATTCAGCAATATTACTGATTTTTTGGTATTCTTCCTCCGAGTATAAATCCGCCGGAGAAGCAAGGCGATCGAGAAAGAGGATTCCTTCGAGATGATCGTATTCGTGTTGAAAGATGCGTGCGACAAAATCCCTGAAAACTTGACGGATTTCGCGACCATTGCGATCGCAATAGTCCACCTCGATCCACTGATGACGGGGGACAAAACCGCGTAAATTGGGGACACTGAGACAACCTTCCCAACCCTTGACCATTTCCTCGCTCACCTGCAAAATACGCGGATTAATCATGGCAGTGGGTGACATGATCGGAGCGTCGGGATAACGAGGATTGGGGTGAGAAGCAACGATAAACAGACGCAGAGACCGAGCAACTTGGGGCGCGGCGATTCCCACCCCGTGGGCAGCTTGCACGGTGCTAATCAGGGAATCGATCAAATCTTGACAGTCAGCATCGAGAAGATTATCGATCGCTGCTGCTTTTTGCTGTAGAATTGGATTTCCTAATTGGGTGATTGTTAAAACTTGCGTCATCTGTCTAAAGATTAATTGTTTCGCTCTGAAAATCATTTTATCTTGAGGGGAAAAATCTCGCTAAACTGATAAGGTTTCCCCGCAGCAGCACTAGAGCAACTTTGTTAATCAAAATTAACCGTGGATAGGCGTTGGGTTTCATGCTTCAACCCAACCTACGTTCATCTTATATTTAATTACACCCACCCACTTAATCAAAATTAACCGTGGATAGCAGCACCCAACAACTTTGGCATAATCTCCTAGAGCGTCTAAAATTACTATTATCCCGTCCCGCTTTCGAGACTTGGTTTCAAACGGCGACGGTTAAAGAATGGCAAAACGATCGCTTAGTAATTCAGGCTGCCAATCCTTTTATTCTTAACCATCTTCAGAAAAATTATCTGTCAACAATTGCCGAAGTAGTGGAGGATATCGTCGGTTATCCCGTCGAGATTCAACTAACGGCACAACAGGGCGATTTGATCGCTATTTTCCAGCCTCACACTAGCTTAGAATCAGAATTATCCCCCACCAATCAACTTAACCCTAAATATAATTTTTCCCGTTTTGTTGTCGGGCCAACTAATCGCATGGCCCACGCAGCTGCTTTAGCGGTAGCGGAATTACCCGGAAGGGAATTTAACCCGCTTTTTCTCTGTGGTGGGGTGGGGTTAGGTAAAACCCATTTAATGCAAGCGATCGGTCATTATCGTCTGGAATTATATCCTCAATCTAGGGTTTTTTATGTATCGACGGAACAATTTACGAATGATTTAATCACCGCTATCCGTCAAGATAGTATGGAAAGTTTTCGTAATCATTATCGTCATGCCGACATATTATTAGTGGATGATCTGCAATTTATTGAAGGAAAAGAATACACTCAAGAAGAATTTTTTCATACCTTTAATACCCTGCACGAAGCGGGAAAACAGGTGGTTTTAGCCTCCGATCGCTTGCCCAAACAGATTCCCAGTTTACAGGATCGTTTAATTTCTCGCTTTTCTATGGGATTAGTGGCCGATATCCAAGCACCGGATATCGAAACTCGCATGGCAATTTTACAAAAAAAGGCCGAGTACGAAAATCTGCGTCTCCCAAGAGAAGTTATCGAATATATTGCCGTTAATTATACTTCTAATATTCGCGAATTAGAGGGGGCATTAATCCGAGCTACTACTTATATTTCTATCTCCGGATTGCCGATGACGGTAGAAAATATTGCGCCGGTTTTAAATCCACCAATGGCCAAAATTTCCACTTCTCCCGATATTATTATGGCGGTAGTAGCGGAAAAATTTCAACTCTCGATCGCTGATCTAAAGGGAAATTCCCGCCGACGAGAAATTAGTTTTGCTCGACAGATTGGGATGTATTTGATGCGTCAACACACGGATTTAAGCTTACCGCGCATTGGCGAAGAATTTGGCGGCAAAGATCACACCACCGTTATTTATAGCTGTGATAAAATCAACCTTTCCCAACATCAAGATCGACAATTACAAGACATCTTAGCGCAACTAATCGAGCGAATTAACTCCCTCAGTCGCAATCAGTAGTCGGGGGGAATGATGAATTATGAATTGGGAAGTGGGGAGACCACTTCGTGCGCGTTGCGGGGGGAGGTGGGAAGTATTTTCAGTGAACTGAAAACTCACATCTGATAACTGATAACTGATAACTGATAACTGATAACTGATAACTGATAACTGATAACTGATAACTGATAACTGAGATTAACTACAGGGGAATAAACTGGCAATTGTAGCGAGGAGACGAGAGGTCATGGGTAAACTATCGATCACCATAGCTGTACATAATAACATCATGTAAAGAATGGAATATTTAAACAGCGATCGAGCCATGTCTCGATCAAAAGGATTCTGTTTTAATCGCCAAGCTTTTTTCAGGAAAACAAACCCTAAAACCAAAGCCGCTACACCATAAACCACACCACAGGCAGCCAAGGGATAAATCAGGAGGAAAGTGAAAGGAACGACGATTAAAGTATAGAGCCAAATCTGCTCGCTAGTGGCTTCTTCTCCTTTAACTACGGGCATCATCGGGATATCTACTTCTGCATAATCATCCTTGATCATTAAAGCTAAAGCCCAAAAATGGGGAGGAGTCCAAAGGAAAATAATGGCGAATAAAATCCAAGGAATCCAACCGAGATCGCCCGTTACTGCCGCCCAACCGACGAGGGGAGGAATCGAGCCAGCTGCGCCACCGATAACAATATTTTGGATACTATGACGCTTGAGCAGATGGGTATAAATCAGCATATAAAATGCGATGCCGGTCATTGCTAAAAATCCGCTCAAAGTATTGACAAAAAAGACAAAAAGTGCTAGGGAAAGGGAGGCTAAAACGAGGGCAAAAATGAGGGCGTGGAGGGGTTGCACGCGACCGGAGGGGATCGGACGGGCGCGAGTACGAAGCATGGTGTGATCGATATCGCGATCATAGATGCAGTTTAAAGTTTGAGCGGCGGCGGCGGCGAGAGTGCCACCGAGGAGGGTAAGAAAGAGTAAGAGGGGGGAAACCTGGCCTTTAGAGGCGATTTCCATGGAAGCGGCTGTAGTAATCAGCAGTAGAGGAATAATTCGCGGTTTGGTGAGTTGATAATAACTTTTAGCGACTTGTAAAAAATTATCGTGGTGGCGAAGGGCTTGAGTTCCAGTCATCGTGATTAAATCCTTAGAGATGGCTTATAGGCGCGAAAGAACGATCGCGAAGGGCAAAAGTGGTAAAAGCGACGAGGGTTCCCACCAATAGCGCACCGATGCTGTGGTGGGTAATGGTTAAGGGTTCCACCTGGAGATGCAGTTTCAGGGTGGCAACGCCCAAAAATACCTGTAGGGCAACTAATCCCCCGGCGCTAAAAGCTAGTTTTTTGAGGAGAGGATGGATAGCGGCAGCTCGCCAAGCGAAGAAAACTAGGGTTAACACCGAGATAGTGGCGGGAAAAACCCCGATAATGTGGCTATTCATCACGGTGCAGAGTTGGGAAACCGTTAAACACTGATGGGCCGCCCAACGGGAACCGACGAGACCGCCGAGGAGACATTGCAGATAAACTAGACTGGTGGCGACCATTCCCATCCCGGTTAGTTTCCCGACTGTACCTGTGCCACGGTAGGGAGTCAGACCGATAGCAATGACGATTAGGGTGGCAAAAAAGAGCAAAGCTGTGGCTAAATGGGCCGTTACGATGTCAAATCGCAGTAATTGGGTCACGGTTAATCCTCCCAGGACTCCTTGCAGGAGAATTAAAGCCAAAGCAGCGATGGCAGAGGGGAACAGCCAAGGGGGAAGATGGCGACGGTACCACCAAGACAGACCGACGAGAGCGAGCGTACTAAACCCGATCAAAGAGGCATCGAGACGATGAAACCACTCCAGAAATACCTGTAGATTCATCTGCTGACTGGGAATCCATTGACCGTAACACAGCGGCCAATCGGGACAAGCTAAACCGGCGTTCATAACTCTGGTGGCAGCACCCACCACCATTAGGGCGAAAGTAGCGATCGCAATTTTCCAGACTAAGCGGCGCATCCACACCTGAATATTGCCGGTTTCTCTTAGGGGTGTCGGGTTAAAAACAGATTCGGTCATCGGTTTGCCTGTTCTCAAGGAGTCTGTCATCAAAGAGCCTGGCTTGGTTTGCCAGTTAGTTAAGTAGGTAGGCACAATTATTTGTAGGATGGGTTAGCGGTAGCGTAACCCATGCGGGCGTTGGGTTTCATGCTTCAACCCAACCTACGTTCTTTGTTTGCCAGTTAGTTATCACTGTGAATGAGTTTTTTTACGACAAGTAAAACCTTTTAGATATTCTTTAGATTTCTGGCCATTTCCGTTACATTTGTTTACATAAACTCAGAATAAAACATAAAAATTAGTTATTTTAAATACTTTCCCCGAAAACGATCCCAAAGAAAAGATAAAATTCTCAGAAGATGCTGGTTAAATTTCCCATCTATAGGGGAATCATGTTTTAGCCTTGAATAAGTAGCCACTATTAAAAATATTGAAAAGACCGTGAAAATTCCCAGCAGTATCCTGACGCTTGTACTCGGGATCACCTTAACCTTAATTAGTCTCTGGTATGGCCAAAATCATGGCTTAATGCCTGTGGCCGCTTCCGAAGATGCTCAGGAGATAGATAATATCTTTAATCTGATGATGACCATCGCCACGGGACTATTTTTAATAGTTGAAGGCGTGATTATCTATATATTGATTCGCTTTCGCCGTAAACCGGGGGATCAAACCGACGGGCCGGCAGTGGAGGGCAATGTCCCCCTAGAAATCTTCTGGACAGCCATCCCGACGGTAATCGTCTTTATCCTTGCCGTCTATAGCTTCGAGATTTATAACAATATCGGCGGTCTCGATCCCTTGATTTCCAAGGGTGACAAAGGAGAAATCGCCCACCACGGTCATCACCACGGCACGATGATGGCCCTGGGCGGCGATCGCAGAGTAGCCCTAGGTATTGGCAATTCCTACGATGGTGAAGGAGTTCCCCCCCTAGTGGTCAATGTTAAAGGTATTCAATACGCTTGGATCTTCACCTATCCCGAAACTGGCATTGTTTCCGGAGAACTGCACGCTCCCGTCAATCGTCCCGTGCAACTGAATATGGAAGCAGGGGATGTGATCCATGCTTTCTGGGTTCCCCAATTGCGTCTAAAACAGGACGTTATCCCCGGACAGGAAACGGTGTTATCGTTCACATCCAACCAAATTGGTCAATATCCGATCATTTGTGCGGAACTTTGCGGGGCCTATCACGGCGGTATGAAATCTAGCTTTGTGGTTCACTCCCAAGGGGATTACGACCAATGGGTGCAGGATAACACGATCGCTGAAGTTGACAGCGATCAAACCGTAGCGATGACCGCTAAAGATCGCTCTGATAGTCAATATTTGACCCCCTACACCGAAGAAATGGGCATCGACGCTGAAATCCTCGCCCAAGTTGCCCATCAGCAGCAAATGTAATTTTTCTTGTCATCTAAAATCTTGGCCTTATGACAGCATCAACGGAAATAACCACCCCAGCAACCGTTCCCGAGGTGATTCATCACCGCAAGTGGACCGATTACTTTACTTTCTGCACCGATCATAAAGTCATCGGGATTCAATATCTGGTGACTGCTTTTCTTTTCTTCTTTATTGGCGGTGCTTTCGCGGAAGTGCTGCGGACGGAATTAGCCACTCCTGACCCCGATTTTGTCTCCCCAGAACTATATAACCAATTCATGACCATGCACGGAACGATCATGATCTTTCTTTGGATCGTTCCAGTTGGGGCAGGTTTTGCCAATTATCTCATTCCCCTGATGATTGGGGCGGAAGATATGGCTTTTCCTCGTCTTAACGCTGTGGCTTTCTGGCTTAACCCCCCCGGCGGGCTGCTATTATTATCCAGTTTCTTTGTCGGCGCACCCCAGTCCGGTTGGACTTCCTACCCACCTTTAAGCTTAATTAGCGGCAAATGGGGGGAAGAATTGTGGATTTTGAGCCTTTTATTGATCGGGACTTCTTCGATTTTAGGCTCGATTAATTTCATCACCACGATCCTGAAAATGCGGATTCCTGAGATGGATTTGTACAGTATGCCGCTATTTTGTTGGGCAATGCTGGCCACCTCGACTCTGGTACTGCTTTCCACCCCCGTTCTCGCTTCTGCTCTTGTTCTCTTGTCCTTTGATTTAATCGCTGGCACGAGCTTTTTTAATCCTGCCGGCGGCGGCGATCCGGTCGTTTATCAGCATATGTTCTGGTTTTACTCCCATCCTGCTGTTTATATCATGATCTTGCCCTTTTTCGGCACGATATCGGAGATATTACCAGTTCACGCCCGCAAACCGATTTTTGGTTATCGAGCGATCGCCTATTCCAGTCTCACCATCTGTTTCTTGGGTTTAATCGTTTGGGCCCACCATATGTTCACCAGCGGTACCCCCGGCTGGTTACGGATGTTTTTCATGGCGGCAACTATGTTAATCGCCGTTCCCACGGGCATTAAAATCTTTAGTTGGTGTGCCACTCTTTGGGGGGGTAAACTTAGTCTCAATACGTCTTTATTATTTGGGATCGGTTTCCTGTCTTCCTTCCTCATCGGTGGTTTGACCGGGATTATGTTGGCTTCTGTTCCCTTCGATATCCACGTCCACGATACCTATTTTGTCGTCGGTCACTTCCATTATGTACTATTTGGTGGTACGGCAATGGCCCTGTTTGCTGCCGTTTACCATTGGTTCCCGAAAATGACCGGACGGATGTATAACGAGACTCTCGGTCGTATCCACTTTGTTCTCAGTTTTATCGGTTTGAATTTAACTTTCATGCCGATGCACGAATTGGGATTATTGGGTATGAACCGTCGTATTGCCCTGTATGATGTGCAGTTTCAGGATTTAAATGTTCTTAGTACCGCAGGAGCTTATATTCTCGGTATATCGAGTCTTCCCTTCGCTATTAATATGGTCTGGAGTGCCTTTAAAGGTCAACCCGCCGGTCGTAATCCTTGGCGCGCTTTAACCCTAGAATGGCAAACCTCCTCTCCCCCAATTATCGAGAATTTCGAGGAAATGCCGATTCTTTGGTCCGGCCCCTACGATTACGGTATTGATCTGGAGGAATCAGAAGCAGCGGAATCAGTACAAGATCTCCTCGCCGAAGTGGGCGCCGAATCCCAATAATTATGGGGGATTAGCCCTGGGGGTTGGGTGTTGGGTGTTAGGTGTTGGGGTAGTGAGGAATTTAGCTGAAATTTCCCTATCTCCCTATCACCCTATCTCCCTATCACCCTATCCCCCTATCACCCTATCCCCCCATCTCCCCACTCCCCGTCTCCCGTGTAAACTAAGGACATTCAATCATGCAAGGTTCAACGCTCGAAGATTCTCAACTCTCTGTCAATTATCATCACGAAACGGTGGAACACGGGCATCATGGCCACCCAGATCATCGCTTATTCGGTGTGGTTTTGTTTCTAGTGGCGGAAAGTTCCATCTTTTTAGGATTATTTGCCGCTTTCTTGTTCTACCGTACCATGTTACCCGTTTGGCCCCCCGCCGGCACGCCCGAATTAGAATTAACCCTACCGACAATTAACACAATTATTCTGGTGTCCAGTAGTTTTGTTATGCACATAGGACAAAAGGCGATTAAACAAAATAATAACGCCGGTTTACAATTGTGGTTCGGTATTACTGCCCTGATGGGCATTATCTTCCTTTGTGGTCAAGGATACGAATATTATCACGCTGAATTCGGTCTGACAACTAATGTTTTCACCAGCGCTTTTTATGCCTTAACTGGATTCCACGGTCTCCACGTTACTTTCGGTTTAGTGCTAATTCTATCGGTTCTCTGGCGTTCTCGTCAAAAAGATCACTATTCTAGTCAATCTCATTTTGGGGTGGAAGCAGCAGAATTATACTGGCATTTCGTCGATGTGGTCTGGATTATCCTGTTTTTACTGGTGTATATCTTGAGATAATTTTTGTTATTTACTAGGAGAAAAGGGCGATCAAGCGATCGCCCTTTTTTGTATATTTCAATTTATAAGTAGTCGTACAAAATAAATTTCCTAGTGGTGAGAGGGAACTCCAGAACTGCGGAACGGGCAACAGAAAAGAAATACAGCGATTGTTGCTTTACGGAGAAATGGGTAATTAATTTTGTTTAGGTACTTAGCAATTCCTATACTGGTGAGTAGAGAACAGAGCCAATTGATAACTAATATAGGTGGGTTACGGCGAATACTAGATAATTTTCCCTAGCATAAATTGTCGTCGCCTAACCCACCCTACACCTAAAATTAACGACGACCGAATAAACTCCAACCTTTGCCACCACTAACGGCCGGTTCAGCTTTTTCAGCGACGGGAGCAACTTCTGCGGGGGTTTCCTCACCGGAAAGATTAGAAAGATCGTAGTTTTCTACTAGGAAAAGAGACGCTTTTTCAATAGTAGAATGATCCCAGAAAAGGGTGGAAGGTAACTCTTGACCGACCCAATCTTCCAGATCACCCACCATCGTTACCGCATCGATCGAATCTAAACCATAACGGGTTAAAGGTTCAGTCACATTAATCGTTTTTGCATCCAAAGATAACTGATCGGCTAACTGTTTAACTAACCAATTTTGTACGAGATTATTAAGATTGGAGCTGGAGTTCATGGGTTTTTTCCTCGGTAGTTTGTGAAGGGGCTAATTGAAAAGGCACGATCGAAAAATGTTGATTTTCTCGATATAATTTCAGCAATTCTTGGGCAACATTTTCTACATACACCTCAGATAGAGTGTAAGGCAGCGGCCGGAGAGTTCGCAGTAATCGGTGTAAACTCAACACCAACCATTCCCCCCGGGCAAAAAATTCACCCAAGATGGAACGATTATAAAGCCAAGTGTGTAAACAAGCAGAAGCAGCGTGTAAAGTACAGTATTTCTTGGCAATCTCGAACAATTCGGGTGATTGGTCGTGACCATACTCGAATTTCGATTGACTAATCTGTTCATCATGAGCATTTAGTTCCTCTAAAACTAAATTACCCAACATCAATAGATTTTCTAATACCTCCGGGTCCACCTCCTGAGAATCTTTCAATCCTTCTAGCATATCAAGGGCAATCTCTAAACCCTGTAGGGAATCATCCATTCCCCGGCCAAATAATTCTAAATTATTAGGTTCAAAGGGAGGAACCGACTTTTCTAGGCTAAAAATCGCCTCTAAACGGCTTTTTAACGCCGACATGGTGCGCGAGTTGCGTTTAGCCCGATATTTGGTTAAAGGACGCAATTGTAGGATTAAAGCATGAAGATTGACGATCGAACTGCCGTCAAACATACTGATAATCGAATTATCCCGCAGTAGCTTCTGGAAGATGCCGAATTCGTGTTCTTCTCGCATATAAAAACGCGATCCCAAGACCACATAAACACTATTAACCATCTCCTCCAGACGGACGGTGACAAAATATTTTACCACCGAAGCCCAGACGCTAAACTGTTCGGGGATAATATGAAAACCTCTCGCAGCCGGAATCGTCTCGCAATCACAAATGAGGATGTCAAGGAAAGCATCCACGAGAGTGCGCCGGGGTTGGGGCAAATCCATCACAGTTTTCTGATAAATTACCCGATTAACGGCAAAACCGAGGGTAGTTCTTAAAGCGGTATCGGCTGCCCCGTGGGAAAAAGCCGCGCACAACATTCGGGTAATCTGGAAACCTTTCAGGGCTAATTCTAAACCGTCTCCCTCCTCCCGTAAACGCATGGAATCGGGGACGAAACAATCCTTAAAACCAATGCCACTCATATCCGAGGCGCGCACGCCATGGGTATATATTTTCGGCAAATTATAGTATTTTTCGGGGTCTAATTGCCGTTTATCCACCATAAATAGGGTTAAACACTTCGGCCCGCCGTTAGCATCGGTTTTCGCCAAAATAAAGGAAACTCCAGAGATAGTCGCCCGGTTAATCGGCCATTTCTCCCCATTGAGAATATAACCTCCTTCCACCTTCGTCGCGGTCAGATCACCATTGATCAGATCGCTACCGTGTTCCTTTTCCGAGTAACCCAGACACATCGCTCCATAGTCATCCATGATAAAACGGGCGAGCTTCTGTTTCTGTTCTGGGGTTCCCGCCATCCAGTTTAAAAACGACCAGAATAGGGTAGTAAAAGCGATACCGATAGTTTGATCCCGTCGGGAAAGTACCCGCACAAAAGCGACAAATTCCTCAAAAGAGGTAAATTCACCGCCGCAATCCGTGGGAATGTAGTAGTGTTGGAGTTTCCAGTCGTATAACCAGCGAATTTCCTCGTGGGGAAATTCTTCGCTCTCATCAATTTCAATCACCCGCTTGTAGGATAGAGGGTTATCGGGATTGAGAGGATCGCCTAAGTCTTTTTCCAGTGCTTCAGCAGTCCAGTATTGCTTAAGCTTTTTCATAGTGCCTCTAGGACAGATACAATGTGTTTTTCGTCAATGCCTTCGGTTAGAAGACCCGACCATGCACAAAAATTAATGACCATTCTAGACGTTTGGCTGTAGGATGGCAACAATTGCCTGTGCCGACTTTTGAAAGCCTTGTAAATCAAGACTAAAAATACAGTTGCACAGTGTGTAAATTATGTAATTTTAAGAAGGACTAAATTATGCCCCTAGTTACGGGAAATGGCTCTAATAACATCATTACTCCATCTTCGGCATCAGCCGGAGTCACTGGATGGTATGGTGGACTCTGGGGGGATGATACCATTGATGGTGGTGCGGGTGCCGACGATATGAATGGTGGTGATGGCAACGACACCTACCGCGTGGACAATGTTGACGATATCGTTAGGGAAGACTGGGACGATGTCTCGGGTGGGACGGCTGATACGGTATTGGCCACAGTCACTTATTCCATAGGACCGGGGACATTTCGTAACCAAGGACATGGGATTGAGAACCTCACCCTGATGGGAAGTGCCAATATCAACGCTACTGGCAATAGCAAAAACAACATCCTCAATGGCAACAGTGGCAACAATGTCCTCAATGGTGGTGCTGGCGACGACAAATTATTTGGCGGCGCTGGTGATGACTTGATAGACGGTGGATTTGGTTTTGATACCATTGATGGAGGTCTGGGAAATGACACGACATCCTATGCTTTCTATGGGGGACCGATCAATGCTAATTTATCAACGGGTGTAGTGAGTTTCCCTGGTGATTCTGTTCTTACAGACACATTGGTCAGCATTGAAAATCTAATTGGCACTGCTGGCAATGACACAATCATCGGGAACACTGCGAATAATTCCCTCAATGGCGGTGCTGGCAACGACAGCATCAATGGTGGCGATGGCAACGACACCCTGACTGGTGGTGCTGGTGCCGATAAGTTCCGGTTCAATTTCCTCTCCGAGAAAGTTGATACTATCCAAGACTTTTTCTGGCCACAAGGAGACAAAATTGAAGTTAGCGCATCGGGTTTTGGAGCCACTTCTCTGAGTCAGATCAGTTACAACGCAGGGACTGGATCACTTTCATTTTTAGGGACCGAGTTTGCCAAGATAGCAAACCTTCCAGTTGGTTTTGTGGTTTCTCTTGACGTAGTTCTTATTTAGTGAACCTAGAAACGCTATATATCAAAATTGAGTCATGGATGGATCCGAAACTTCCTCGCATGACTCAATTTCTTTTTCAACCAGATTTTGGAATACCAGCTATTAGTTGTTGAGCAACTGAAGTAAGGTGGGTATTGCCCACCCTATTGTTGTATGGATGTAAGTTGGATTGCAAGCTCCAGTTTTTAACCAGGGAACCAATCTTCATCAAGAATTTTCTCAATTGTCCAAGGACAGTCAACTGGTAAAGTTAATCCACTTTTGCGGCTCGCTTTTCCCAGAGCTTTTTGATAACAATAACCAAACCGTTCTAAGGCATGATTGTAGATTACCTTAGAGCGAAACAGCAAGCTCAATTCCAATCTGAAATTATCTATCTCGTCTGTCCAGTGGGGTAGGTAGTAAGGATGCTTCCAGTAGGCGTAAAGTAGCAGGTGACTGAGGAGTTGAATAAGAAAGCTTTCTGCTTTGTATTTGCGTTCATCCACCATTTCCTCTAATTCCTCGGCTAAAGTTTGCCAATCTAAAGTATTGCGATCAGGCGATCGCAGTTTTTCTGCCTGGTCTTGCAGCCAAGCTACATAGTCTTTTTCATATAGGGTTTCAGCCATTAATTTTACCTCTATACTAATCTTTTTTTATTATATAAAAATCTACATCTCAGGGTATAGTTCAAGCACCAAGAAAATGCTGGTTATTGAAATATTACATCCCATCATTCAGTCAATAGACCTCTGGTAAAAATCAAAAATTGTTGTTAGGGTTAGTGCGATGCCGAAGGCACTGCGTAGCAGTACGCCATCGCTGTAGGGTGCGTTCCCTGATGTGGCTCCTACTGCCGCACCGATAGAGACCCCACAGTGCGGTATTGGGTTTTATTGAGGGGGTGTCGGACCGATGGGGTAGGATAGTAGGACAGAGGAGGTGGCTCGACCGCAGAGAGCGGTATAATTAATATTTAGATGCCGCCATGGCTAACTTGAAGTGAGAGTATATGTTGAAAGGGACTATTTATTTGCATAAGTTCAATTATTTTCTTGGATTGGTTCGAGAGATTGGTGGCTGGGATTTCCTATACCGCTATGTAGTACGAGCATTTTATAAGATAACCAAGCTCAACCAGAAAATGGTTCTATTTAATAATGTAGAAATGACTCTGCCCTATGATAGTCGATTCGGAACGGAAATTTTCCTCAAGGGAAGCAAGTTAGATTGGGGGTCTGAAATTATCCTTCATCGATTCTTAGATATTAATAAAGACTTTATTGATGTTGGAGCTAATATTGGTTATTATAGTTTACTGGCTGCTCCTTCATCTAATCAGGTTTACGCCTTTGAACCCGATCCGAGAATGGTTGAACACTTAAAGAGAAATCTTTCCCAGTTTCAAAACTGTCATGTTCTAGAAGAAGCACTTTTTTCTGAGCCTGGCAGTATGGATCTTAATTTGAACTCAATGCCTGAACTAAATTCGCTGGTTAGGCATAGTCCCCAAGAGAACAAGGTGACAGTCAAGGTAAATACTTTAGACAAATTGATGTCTGATTATCCGTTACTGAGTGTTTCCTGTATCAAAACAGATGCTGAAGGAGCAGACTTCGATATACTAATGGGTGGCAAAAATCTTCTAATTCGAGATCAACCTTTGGTATTGTCAGAAATTTATCCAACAACCAAGCTCCTTGAATTTATTAAATCTATTGAATTTACCTGTTTTGCTTTCGTCAAACCTAAGGAGGAGGATGGAGATAATTCGAGACCAAAATTCATGAAGATTGAAACAAAACCGACAAACTCTCATATTAAAATGATTTTCTTAGTTCCTAATCGGCTCTTGTCAAGGTTTGAAGAGCTAAAAGATGTCTAACACTTCGTCGCTGCGGACGGAACAGAGCTTATTCCTAGCCATCGCTGTAGGGTGCGTTCCCTAATCTAGCTGCTACTGCCGCACCGATAGATTTTTGGGAACGCACCATGCTAATTCATTTGAGCAAGTGATTACAAGCTATAGTTAGTAAAAGTATAGTCAAATATAGACAGACTGAATTCCATTTCAGAAATTCCCTTCACTTTTACTTCGAGAGATTGATTCTCCTTGGGTGAACTACGCACCTCTCTATCCCATAGCGGTTAAACGCATTTGGGAAT
>NZ_JADBVM010000103.1:0-36418 GCF_020244875.1 Microcystis sp. M44BS1 | reverse complement strand
GTAGAGGAGTCTATTTATACTACCACTTACTTTGCTTCGGGATGAACCCGAGTCAGTCTGGGTCGCTGAATCCTTTATTGGGTAAGCTTTTCAACCTGTTTGACACTCTCTTACTCGAAAAAATGAGCGAACGGTGAGATAGGAGCGATCAAACTTGTATCGGAAAAGCGATCTCGATCAGGGGGTAAAGCAGCGAGAGGAACCCTTGTCACATCGAAACATTTCCTTAAGATATAAGACCGAAGGTCCAGTCTGGATACAGAATTGATATACCTAGAATCGCTACTCTGGCTCACCCTCTAGGCCCTTCCCTTCCAGACTGCTAGGCTATTAGACAAAATGAATAACAATCAAACTCCACGGAAACAAGGACTATACGATCCCCAATTTGAACATGATGCTTGTGGTGTCGGTTTTATCGTTCATAAAACCGGTAAAAAGTCCCACGATATTGTTGAACAGGCCTTGACAATTCTACTAAACCTCGATCACCGTGGCGCGTGCGGTGCGGAAAAAAATACCGGAGATGGGGCGGGTATTTTGTGCCAAATCCCTGACCTATTTTTCCGGAAAGTGACCAGCAATCTAGGTTTTACCTTACCAGCAGCGGGACAATACGGGGTAGGAATGCTCTACACTGCCCCTGATGCCGAAATTCGCGGGAAAAGTCGCCAGGAATTCGAGAAAATCGCCGCCGAAGAGGGGTTAAAAGTTCTCGGTTGGCGTGATGTTCCCACGGATAACTCTAGTTTAGGCAATTCGGCCAGATCTACCGAACCCTTTATCGAACAGGTTTTTATCGAACGCGATGCCAATTTAAGCGATGATCTGGCCTTTGAACGCAAATTATACGTTATTCGCAAGCGTTCCCACCTCAGTCGTCAATCCTTTAATCGTTACTGGTATCCTTGCAGTATTTCTAGTCGTACCATTGTCTATAAAGGGCAATTAATGCCGGTACAGGTGGGTGACTATTTCCCTGATTTACACGACCCCGACTTTCAAAGCGCTTTAGGATTAGTCCATTCCCGTTTTAGTACCAATACCTTCCCCAGTTGGGAACGCGCCCACCCCTACCGTTATATTGCCCACAATGGCGAAATTAATACCCTGCGAGGTAATATTAACTGGATGCACGCCCGTCAGTCGATGTTTGCCTCACCCTTGTTCGGGGAAGACATCAAAAAAATCCAGCCGGTTATTAATATCGAGGGTAGTGACTCCTTAATTTTTGATAATGCCCTAGAATTAATGGTTTTATCGGGGCGTTCTCTTCCTCACGCTGTCATGATGATGATTCCTGAACCCTGGGCAGCCCACGAATCAATGAGTGATGAGAAAAAAGCTTTCTATGAATACCATTCCTGTTTGATGGAACCCTGGGATGGTCCAGCCTCGATCGCTTTTACCGATGGTACGATGATGGGAGCAGTGTTGGACCGCAATGGTTTACGTCCTTCCCGTTACTACGTCACCAAGGATGACCTAGTAATTATGGCATCGGAAGCGGGTGTTTTACCCATTGAACCGGAACGCGTCGCTTTTAAAGGTCGTCTGCAACCCGGCCGGATGTTCCTTGTGGATATGAAAGAAGGTCGTATCGTGGCCGATGAGGAGATAAAAGAAGCTATTGCCAAAGCTCATCCCTATCGCCAGTGGTTAAACGAAAATTTAGTCAATTTAGATGATTTACCGGCGGTGGAAACTGCTCCACCGGAAACTGCTGTTTCCCTAATTCAACAGCAAACCGCTTTCGGTTACACTTTTGAGGAATTACGTCTTTTATTAGCTCCCATGGGCCGGGATGGAGTGGAAGCAGTGGGTTCCATGGGTTCCGATACACCCCTAGCCGTCTTGTCCGATCGCCCAAAACTGCTTTATGATTACTTTCAGCAGTTATTCGCCCAAGTCACTAACCCCCCGATTGACTCGATTCGCGAAGAAATTATCACCTCTCCCATCACCACTATCGGTGCGGAGAGAAATCTCTTGGATCCGCAGCCGGAAAGCTGTCACCTGATTAAACTTAACTCTCCCATCCTCACTAACGCCCAATTAGCGCGTTTACAGGGCAATAGCGAATTTAAAACCGTGACTATTCCCATTCTCTTCGATCCCACTTCGGGAGTCGAGGGAATGCGTAGCACAATTGAGGCAATTTGTCAAGAGGTGGACGAGGCAATTTTAGCGGGCGCGAGTATTATTATTTTAAGCGATCGAGGTATCGATAAAAATCACGCCCCGATTCCCTCACTGCTGGCGGTTGCTGGTTTACACCATCATCTCATCCGGCAGGGAACCCGCACCAGAGTCGGTCTTGTCTTGGAATCCGGCGAACCCCGGGAAGTACATCACTACGCCCTTCTCCTCGGTTATGGTTGCGGTGCGATTAATCCCTATCTAGCCTTTGCCACCCTCGGCAGTATGATCGAGGAAGGTTTATTGGTAGGAGTTGACCACCAGACCGCCTGTAAAAACTACATAAAAGCCGCCACCAAGGGCGTAATTAAAGTGGCCTCTAAAATTGGCATTTCTACCCTGCAAAGCTACCGTGGGGCGCAAATATTCGAGGCTATCGGCTTAAATCGATCGGTAGTCGATCGCTATTTTACTTGGACAGCTTCCCGCATTGAAGGGGCCGATTTAGAAATTATTGCCAAAGAATCCCTACTCAGACACGGCCACGCTTTCCCCGACCGGGATGTTAATGTGCATACCCTCGATATTGGCGGTGAATATCAATGGCGTAAGGACGGGGAAGCCCATCTTTTTAGCCCAGAAACCATTCATACCCTGCAACAAGCGGTAAAATTGGGCAAATACGACCTCTTTAAGAAATATTCCCAACTGGTCAACCAACAAAATCAAAAATTCTTCACCCTGCGGGGACTATTAACCTTTAAAAACCGGGAAAGTATCCCCATCGAAGAAGTGGAACCGATTGAAGCGATTATGAAACGCTTTAAAACCGGGGCCATGAGTTACGGTTCCATTTCCAAAGAGGCCCACGAATCCCTCGCTATTGCCATGAATCGTATCGGTGGCAAGTCGAACACCGGGGAAGGGGGCGAAGATTCCGAGCGCTACACTTGGACAAATGAACGGGGAGACTCGAAAAATAGTGCCATTAAACAGGTGGCTTCCGGCCGTTTTGGTGTCACCAGTCTTTACCTCTCCCAAGCGCGAGAATTGCAGATAAAAATGGCCCAGGGGGCAAAACCGGGGGAAGGCGGTCAATTACCGGGTAAAAAAGTCTATCCTTGGATTGCCAAAGTCCGTCACTCCACCCCCGGAGTCGGTTTAATTTCTCCCCCACCCCACCACGATATCTACTCCATTGAAGACCTAGCGGAGTTGATTCATGACCTAAAAAATGCCAATCGTGCGGCCAGAGTGAGCGTAAAACTGGTTTCTGAGGTGGGAGTCGGCACAATCGCCGCCGGAGTCGCTAAAGCTCACGCTGACGTGGTTTTAATCTCTGGTTTCGATGGTGGGACCGGTGCTTCACCCCAAACCTCGATTAAACACGCAGGTTTACCCTGGGAGTTGGGACTAGCAGAAACCCATCAAACATTGGTGTTAAATAATCTTCGCAGTCGCATTGCGGTGGAAACCGATGGCCAGATGAAAACTGGGCGCGATGTGGTGGTAGCAACCCTATTGGGGGCCGAAGAATTCGGTTTTTCGACCGCGCCACTGGTGACGTTGGGCTGTATTATGATGCGGGTTTGTCATCTTAATACCTGTCCGGCGGGGGTAGCGACTCAGGATCCGTTATTACGGCAGAATTTCATCGGGGATCCCGAATATACGGTGAATTTCATGAAATTTATCGCCCAGGAAGTGCGGGAAATTATGGCCGAATTGGGATTCCGCAGCTTAAATGAAATGGTGGGGCGAACTGATGTATTAGAGCCGAAACAGGCTGTAGAACATTGGAAAGCGAAAGGAATTGACCTAACTCCGATTCTCTATCAACCGGAGGTAGATGCAGAGGTAGGGCGTTATTGTCAGATTCCCCAGGACCACGGTTTAGATAAGTCCTTGGATATAACCGTTTTACTGGATTTATGCAAAGATGCCATTGAAAAAGGCGAAAAAGTCAAGGCGACACTACCGATTAAAAATATTAACCGCGTGGTGGGGACGATTTTAGGCAACGAAATCACTAAACGTCACTGGGAGGGTTTACCCGAAGATACCGTACATCTCCATTTTCAGGGCAGCGCGGGGCAGAGTTTCGGTGCTTTTGTTCCCAAAGGGGTGACACTGGAGTTAGAGGGAGATGCCAATGATTATGTGGGCAAGGGTTTAAGCGGTGGCAAAATCATCGTTTATCCGCCCAAAGGTTCCACTTTTGTGGCCGAGGAGAATATTATCATCGGTAATGTGGCTTTATACGGTGCAACCAGTGGTGAGGTGTATATTTCCGGGGTTGCTGGGGAACGTTTCTGTGTCCGCAATTCTGGAGTTAATACCGTAGTTGAGGCCGTTGGCGACCACGCTTGCGAGTATATGACGGGGGGTAAAGTCGTTGTTTTAGGGCCTACCGGTCGCAATTTCGCCGCCGGGATGAGTGGTGGTGTCGCCTACGTCCTCGATGAGTCGGGGGATTTCGCCACTCGTTGCAATACCCAAATGGTAGCTTTAGAGGCACTAGAAGGGGAAGAAATCGACGATTTACGCGAGTTAATTCAACGCCATGCTGATTACACCCAAAGTCAAAAAGCGGCACTGGTTTTAGCAAATTGGTCGGAAATGTTGCCCAAGTTTGTTAAAGTAATGCCCAAGGATTATAAGCGGATGTTGCAGTGTATTAAAGAGGCGTTAGATTCCGGTTTAACCGGCGATTCTGCTCTCGATGCGGCTTTTGAAGCCAACGCCCGCGATGTGGCAAGGATTGGCGGTAGTTAGAGTTTCATGGGGGGCTGAATAAGCCCCTTTTTTTTCAATAGACAAGTTAAAATAGAGGTTAGATGTTGTTTATAGACCTAACTCCTGTCATTCCAATGGACACACAAAACAATTTTCTCACCTTTGAAATTTTTGCATTTGACACTTCTAATCAATCTCATATCAAAACTCCTGATAATTTACTCTATCTTCTCGCCTCGAATGATTCATTTTGGAAGGGAACACCACAAATAGATTGTAACAATCGCCAAATCAAGGATAATTTTATAGAAATTACAGTAAATCCAATTAAATTTGCTCAAGACAGCAAAGATAAATGTATTACAGGTTTTTCAATTGTTGTAAAGGGAGAATATGGTTGTTTAGAACCTCAACGTATTCCAATTTTAAATTTTTTCAAAGAACAAAAATTAGAAACACTGTATATAGTAAAAGACGAAATTTCTGAACAGATTGCTGTTCAAATTTATCCTTATATTTATCGTGTGGAAAACCATTTAAGAGCCTACATAACGAAATTCATGACAACCAAGATAGGAGTGAATTGGTGGAAAACGGAAGCCCCCCAAGATTTTATCAAGAAAGTTATTGACAGAAAAAATAATGAAAAAGAATTTGCAATCCATATTGACAATCAACTCTATCTGATAGATTTTGATGATTTAGGTGAGTTTATATACAAGCTTTCATCTGGTTGTATAACCAAAGAGGATTTAATTAAAAAAATTGATATGCTTGAAGAAACTCCCGAGGCAATTCGTAAATTAAAAGAAGAAATTAAAAGCAACTATGATAAGTTTTTTAAGGAATCATTTAAATACAGAAAGTTTCAATCTAATTGGGAGAAACTGTATAAAACCAGAAACAAAGTAGCTCATAATAATCTTTTTACCAATGACGACTTAAGTGTGACCCAAGAAATATACCGAGACTTAATTGAAACAATCGAGAACGCGGAGCAGAAACTTGAAGGACTGATATTAACTCCTGAAGAAGTAGGATTAATACAAGAAGAAGCAAATTCTATAAAAGCTAGACAATATCCCATCGAAAAATTGATGGATATAGTAGGAAAGTTACCATCCGAAAAATTTATGGATCCATTAAGCCCATTAAGAAAGTCACCATCCGAAAAATTTATGGATCCATTAAGCCCATTAAGAAAGTCACCATCCGAAAAATTTATGGATCCATTAAGCCCATTAAGAAAGTCACCATCTGACGTTAAAAAATGATAGATTAATACGAGCGAGATAGGAAAGAATTTATTGAAAACAAGAGAAATTAATGAACGCAATTTATGAACTTTACTCCAATGTGATTTTATCACAAGACATTCCCGAAGAAGGATTATCCGTGGGAGACGTGGGGACATTGGTAGAAAAACATCAAATCGAGGGATTAGAAACGGGGTATAGTGTCGGATTTTTCGATATGTTGGGAAAAACGATTACTGTTGTCACCATGGCCGAAAATTCCCTCCGTTTCCCCACCCACGAGGATCGACCTTGACCCTAAAGGACTGATATTTTCCCATCTTTAGCAGAATATCGGCATCTAGGATTGTCCGATTAATTTTGCCAGTGGGAAATTATTATCGGTAATTAACAATTCTTCCCCTAGTTTGAGATTGTATATCAGTTCGGGCAGTTTGGCTTGAGCTTCTTGGAGAGAGACAATCATAATTTTACGGCAAGCGGGAAGATGAAAGGACTTTCTAGGCCGATAATACTAAATCCGTTGAGTAACGCACAGAAAACGGGTTTCTCCGAGAAACCCGTTTTCTACTCATGCAAAAATAACCAGATTTGTTATAATTTCTCGATTCTAACTGATCGACGCAGAGAAGGGATAGGCGAACCGAAAACCCTCTCCATTAAGGACTCGTGTTAAACTGATTAATCATGCTGGTGTCTAGAAGCGACCTATGCCAAACTTAACCTTAAGCAACGAACAAGTGATCGAATTAGTCAAACAACTCCCCGAAGCACAGCAACAGGAACTATTTAGATTCCTCATCCAGCGTCAGTGGGGAAATATGGAAGCTATAACCGATTACGGAAGCCAACAGGCAAAAATCGTCGCAGCAGAACGCGGCTACGATTGGGATACCATGACGGAAGACGAAAGAGAAGAATTTATCGATGAAATCGTTCATGAGAAGTAGTGATTTATACTGTTGTCTTCGACACAAATATTCTCATATCTGCTGCGCTTTCTAAAAGCGGTAGCCCGAATAGTTGTTTTTCCCTAGCCCAAAGCAAACTGATTCGATCGGTCACTTGTCCAGAAATTTTACAGGAATTATCCGAAAAACTGCTACTAAAAATCAAATTTCCTGAAGAACGAGTTAGAAAATACATTGAGGAAATTTGTGAGGCTTCTAGCATTGTTTCTATAGGTGGAACACTGAGAGCCGTTCCCAACGATCCCGATGACGATATGATCATAGAATGTGCGATCGCTGGCAAGGCTACCCATATTATCACGGGAGACAAACATCTTCTTTCACTGGTTGAATATCAAAATATTCAGATCGTAAAAGCAAAAGATTTTCTGGACTTTTTAGATCGAAATAATAACCATCAATTATGAACTTTACTCAATGGGATTTTATTAAAAGATATTCCCGAAGAAAGATTATCCGCAGGAGACGTGGGAAATTGGTAGAAAAACATCAAATCGAGGGATTAGAAAGGGGTTATAGTGTCGAGTTTTTCGATAGGTTGGGAAAAACGATTACTGTTATCACCATGGCCGAAAATTCCCTCCGTTTCCCCACCCACGAGGATCGACCTTGACTCTACAGGACTGATATTTTCCCATCTTTAGCAGAATATCGGCATCTAGAAGAGGGTGCGATCGTGCGGTAGTTATAGTTGAGAGGGTGTGTTACACTAGCCTTAAGGCACTGTGTAGGCCGTAATCGAATTACTTCTCAACAATCCATTATGATAAAAAATCTACGAGTTAGTTATGATGGAATGGTTTTCCGTCCCGAAGAAAAGATTGAATTAGAACCTAATACCCATTACATCATCCAAATTATTTCTCGGGAAGATCCATTAGAAAATAACCATAAAAATGCTTGGGAACTGTTAGAAGAAATGGCTGGCACCTATGAAGCTCCAGAAGATTGGTCAAGGGAACACGATCATTATTTATATGATACTCCCAAAAGAAATATAAGCGATGAATAAGTCCAAACTTTTTTTAGATACGGTCTTTATCCAAGCAATTCTCAATCCTCATGATCAATATCATCAAATTGCTATGCAGTTCCTCCCCTATGTAAAAAATGCAACAGCAGTTTGGGTTACTGAAGCCATTTTTATGGAGGTTGGTAATGCTCTTGGTCATTACAATCGTCCTAAGGTTTCTGCCTTTATCAAGCAATGCTATCAAACCGATAATTTATTCGTTGTTACTATCACTTCTACTCTTTTTCAAAAAGGCTTAAAGCTCTACGAATCAAGATCTGATAAAAGCTGGGGATTAGTAGATTGTTTTTCTTTTATTGTTATGGAAGAAAATCAAATTACCGACGCTTTAACTTCAGATGTTCATTTTATTCAAGCAGGTTTTCAAGCTTTACTACGATAATTAATTAGCGATCACCATTTAGTTAAAGATATAATTTTACGGCAAGCGGGAAGATGAAAGGACTTTCTAGGCCGATAATTTCTCGATTCTAACCGATCGAAGCCCGGAAGGGATAGGCGAACCGAAAACCCTCTCCATTAATGACTCGTGTTAAACTGATTAATCATGCTGGTGTCTAGAAGCGACCTATGCCGAACTTAACCTTAAGCAACGAACAAGTTATCGAATTAGTCAAACAACTCCCCGAAGCACAGCAAGGATGAGCCTTAATAATATGAGCAAAATTTCGATCGAAGTCAGTCCCGAAGCGGCAGAAGTCTATCAATCCGCATCCCCGGAGGAACAAGAACGCGTCCGGGTTCTTGTCGATTTGCTAATTAGAAAGCCAGTTAACAGCGATATCGATTTCTTGAGAAAACTAATGGACGAAATTAGTGATGAGGCGGAAGCTAGAGGATTAACCCCCGAAATTTTAGAATCTTTACTAAATGAGCCTTGAATATTCTTTTATTCTCGATACCAACGTTTTAGTAAGCGCGCTTCTGTCGAAAAACGGCAAAGCTCGTCAGGCATTAGACAAAGCCCAAAATATCGGCAAGCTTTTAATGTCCGAATCTACTTTGTTAGAATTGATAACTGTTTTCAATCGTCCCAAATTCGATAGATATGCCTCCTCAGCAAAAAGGCGGCTATTTATAACGGCGATAGAAAGAACCGCGGAAATTGTCGTGATTCGAGAGCAAATCAAGGTTTGTAGAGATGAGAAAGATAATCAGTATTTAGAACTAGCGACCGATGGTCAAGCTACCTGTATTGTAAGCGGCGATTCTGATCTATTAGTTTTAAATCCATTTCGAGAAATCCCAATTTTAACGATTCAAGAATTTCTAGATCATGACTTTTCCCGTTAGCGATCAGTCCCCCCACCCACGAGCCAGCTAGGGATACGTGTTAAACTGATTAATCATGCTGGTGTCTAGAAGCGACCTATGCCGAACTTAACCTTAAGCAACGAACAAGTTATCGAATTAGTCAAACAACTCCCCGAAGACCAGAAACAGGAAGTTTATAAAATTCTCATCCTCAGTCAGTGGAGACAGTTAGAACCAGTATTTAATGAAGGAGCAGAAAGAGCTAGAATCGTAGCCAAAGAACGCGGCTATGATTGGGATACCATGACGGAAGACGAAAGAGAAGAATTTATCGATAAAATCGTTCAGTAACCATCATAATATCCACCGAATTATACCGAGTGTATTTTACCATGAATATTACCTTAAATCCCGAATTAGAACAATTAATTAACTCTCAATTAGCGACAGGAAACTATAACAGCATTGAAGATTTATTAAAAGACGCTTTGTTAAATTTAGCAGACAAACAAAACCGTCAGACTTTAAGCCAAAAAGTTAAAGAACTCTTTGATAAAACTCAATCCTTACCCGGGACTCAGGATATTACCGAAGAAGAGATCGCCGTAGAAATTGAAGCCTATCGGAGAGGCGAATGAAAGTCGTGATCGATACGAATATTCTACTCTCGGCAATTTTAAAAGGAAGGTTGCCGAGAACGGTTATACAATTCGTGATCGAGTCTAATAAAATCGAATGGATTGTTTCCGAAGCTATTTTAACTGAATATAAAGATGTTGTCAGCCGTCCTAAGTTTAAGCTTTCGGAGGGAGTGATAAGAGAATGGTATAAGGTTTTCGATACAGTTCCTAGATTAATTGATGTTCACAGCACTATTGATTTCCCCAGAGATCGATCGGATGCTAAATTTCTAGCTTGTGCTATGGCGAGTGATGCTGATTTTTTGATCACAGGTGATAAAGACTTTGAAGAAGTAGATAATTTAGGAGCGACAACTATAATTTCTGCCTCAGAATTTAAAGCACTCGTGATCGATCCCGTTGCGGATGAAGAATCTTGAAATCCTGTTGATCCCGCGATACTCAATCGAAGGAGTCTTTATGATAAAAAGGAAGGGTAATCAGCGCCTCCCTATGTTCTGGTGTGATGGCAAGGATATTAAATTGATATTGATTAAGGCATAAGTAGCTGGTTATAATTAAATTAAAAATGGACTATGCCGAAATTAACCTTAAGCAACGAACAAGCGATCGAATTAGTCAAGCAACTCCCCGAAGCACAGCAACGAGAAGTTTATAAAATTCTCATCCTCAGTCAGTGGAACCGATGGGAATCCTTGTCTAACTACGCCATTGACAAAGCTCGAATCGTGGCGAAAGAATGCGGCTATGATTGGGATACCATGACCGAAGAGGAAAGAGAAGAATTTATCGATGAAATCGTTCACGAACCATCATAATATCCACCGAATTTACAGAGTATATAGCGTTTCCCAATCTCATGAGGTACACCAAAATCTTAACTCCTGACTCCTGACTCGGAGACTCCTCAAAACCTAAGACTCTGTACCTCACCACTATGGGAATTGCTATAAACGAGCATAATAAGGGACTATTAAGACAATTCTTACCCAAGAAGACGAATTTTAAAATCCTGAAGCCAAAGGAGGTAGAAAGAGCCGTAAACTTAATTAACAATCGAGGCGGCTCCATAACAGCTTAAGCTAGAGCTAGTAAATATAAATAGCACCCTGTTGATTGATGTTAAAGGTGGTATAACCGGGGGTACTCCCCGGAACTTTGGTGACAGTAATCGTGACTAAATTATCATCATTGACTTCTACGGCATAGATTAAACTAGAAGAATAGCGATCCGCCGCCGCATTAGCCCGATTAATCAGAATATATGCTGGAATTACCAAACCTTTTAGGGTTGTCTCCGTACCGGGAGATAATAATTGGGGAGAGGAATTAATATTGGCCGATAGGTCATAATTGAGGTCAATATCGGTTTGATTGATGATTTTAATCTCCACGGGACGACTCGTATTCACCCTAGCAACAGGCTGCCAAGGACCGGGTTGAAAGGTGGTAGCGGGGGGATTCTGAGCGGGTAAAGAGGGGGGAAAAACTAATCCCAGACTTAACACTAGGGAAAGAGTCAAAAAGCGATCGCATTTCATAGATAAATCCTGGTCTAGGGTTTTCATCCTATTTTAGGGAGGTATCCCCAGTGTTTTATACTGAAAGTAGAAGCTTTTGAAATTGTCTATAGCATTGATTGATCAGCTATCAGGGAATATCCTAAGCTTCCCTGATTTTGCTCTGTAAACAAGGCTAAATACACCCATTTTTCTCGAGAAGTTTCCCTAGTAACCCCTATCAACGGTTTAACTTAGGTTGAGATTGATTATATGCCTACCATCGACATATCGGGAGTATCCCACAGTTACGAGTTATTTTCGCCCCAAGCGGATAAACCAGTTTTAGTCTTTATACACGGTTGGCTGCTGAGTCGTCACTACTGGCAGCCTTTGGTAGATATTCTCTCCCCGGATTATCCCTGTCTAGTCTATGATCTCCGGGGCTTTGGCGACTCCCAAAAAATCACCTCTAACAGTCCTCCTAGCAGTTATAACCTTGAATCCTACTCCCAAGACGTTATTACCCTTCTTAACCGCTTAAACCTCGATGCTGCTTGGTTAGTTGGTCATTCCCTCGGTGGTAGTGTTGCTTTGTGGGCCGCGGATAGCTGTCCTGAACGGATTAAAGGGGTAATCTGTATGAATGCCGGCGGTGGCATCTATCTAAAGGAGGAATTTGAGCGATTTCGGGAGGCTGGAAGACAGATTTTACAGAAAAGACCCTCTTGGTTGCCCCGTGTTCCCTTTATTGATGTTTTATTCTCGCGGATGATGGTCAAGCAAACCCTAGGTAAAAAATGGGGCAAACAGCGCGTGATTGATTTTGTCCGGGCCGATTACCAAGCGGCCCTAGGGTCACTTTTGGAAACCACTACTATCAGCGAAGTTCATCTTTTACCCCAGATTGTCTCCCGTCTCCCGCAACCGGTCTATTTTCTGGCGGGGAAAGAGGATACGATTATGGAAGTTAAGTACGTTAACCATCTGGCCAGTTTTCATCCCTTGTTTGAAACTGGCAGCAACGTCATTGAGTTATCCGATTGTGGTCATTTTGCCATGCTGGAACAAACAGCAGCGGTGGCCCAAAAGATGATGGCTATTTTAAATCTGCATCGCAGTTAGAACCTTTAGGTAAGCGCATTCTTGAACTTTTCCAACAGTTTCTTAACTCCACAAACAGTGAACTAAAAACTCAAATCTGATCCCTGATAGCTGTCTCGGAGTCTCCTACTTAATGTCTTAGGCCATAATTAAAACTCAATAACTTTAACCAGAGGCGAGGATTGTCTTTTTCTAGCCAGCTTTGCCAGTTTTTTAACCATTGGGGAAACCAGGGACCCAAAAGCAGATTTTTGACTCCATCAAGGCTAAAATCGAGATAGGAACCCAACCAGCGAATTAAATCCTGACTGCCGGCCATTTCTGCTATCCATAACAGTAAAGTGGGGTTTTTTCTGGCCGCTTTAATTGCTAAACGGCTAAAGGTCAACCAATCGGTTTTATCCTTAATAAAGGTTTCAGAAACCTCCGGCGGTTCGTCGGCCAATAAACCGAAAAATGTGTTTAACATGGCGTTAATTCTTTGGGGGGGTAAGGTTTTTCCCGTGGGAACCATCATTCCTTTAGAAAATAACCAAGTTACCGCCACATTACTTTGATATGCCCGCACGTTTTCTAGGTCTTTAGCTGTTAGTAAATCGTGTTTTAAGGCCGTATCCAAAAGATGGGTTAAGCGCTCTAAATTACGCACCAAAGAACCGAATCCAGTAAAGATTAAGGGTGATTGCAGGGAGGCGGCATCACCGATGGCTAAAATGCGATCAAAGGAGACAATTCGATCTTTTTTTCCTGTGCTAAAATGCCCCGGTATATAACCAAAGGTGGGTTTTTTCCAAGTTAATTTTTCTGGGTCACACTGTCGATATTCGGGCAGAATAGTAAAGAAATCTTCGTACATTTCTAACAGAGAACCGGGGTTATCGGGATGGACTTGATGATAGTGAAATAGATAAAAGGTTAATTCTTTTCCTTCCCCCGGAAATAATTCCCAAATTAATTGCCTACCTTTAGAAATATCGCCATGGGAATTTAAGACATCACCATAGTGAGAATCCCACACCACCGGATCGAATCCTTCTACTACTGCCCCCACCGTCGGACAGACACTATCAAAGGCACGCACTCCGTTTAATTGCCAAGCAATGGCAGAGGCGGAACCCATGGCATCAATCAATAAACGGCCTTTTATCTGTTGAATTTCTCCACCATGATTAAGGGTGACAGTAACACTATTAGCGGTAATGTCAGCCTTAATAAATTCCGTTTGATCGAGAATTTTACCGCCATGATCCTGTATTTTTTTAGCGCAGGATTGCAGCAATTTATCGGAATTAATGGCGATATTTAAAACCGTGGGAGTATGGAGAATTTTGGCTTTCAGATGGGGGGGATTATTGCCATCAAAAAACTTATTAAAGCCATCGATGTATTCTTGGAAGATTAATTCCTCGAATTCTTCGGCCGTAAATAGGCCTAAATTAATTAAACTTTGAAACTCCGATCGAGAGATATTCCATTCCCGATTCATCCGTCCGAAAGGCAGTCTTTCTACTAGGAGGACTCGATAACCTAATTTGGCCATCTGTGCCGCATGAATTGCCCCCAAGGCACCACCAATATAAATTAAGTCGTAGGTGATGGGATGATTATTTTCCTCGCTGCTAGAGAAAATTACCGGCTGCGGTTGTTGGGGATTTTTGGCACTGTCGCGCCAACGTTTTTCCCACCAATACAAACGTTCTAAGTCTGCCTCTCCTTGGGGCATTTTGCGGAAGTAGTGAACCGTTAGGGGATAGTCCGCTTCTAAATCTGTAAAAATTGAGTGATTTTTTTGATCGATATTTGGTATCGTGCTAAACTGCGGCGGAAAACGCTTTTGTAAAGCTCGATCGAGCTGCCGAGTCAGGGATGTTTCTTGATCATGCGATCGCTCACCCCAGCGGAAAACTTTTAAATAAGTAGTCCGTTGCAGCGTCCAGACAAAAATCGATAATTCGATCGCCTCCGATAAGCGCAATCTCACCCCGTTAGGTGTATTTGTCTTGACACCGCTTCTGGGTTGCCAATCGGATTGTAACCACTGACAAACGGCGATCGAGTCAGGAGTCGGAATTTCTCTGTAAAGTATTTCTTTCATCTTGATTTAGTTATTACACCCAAAAATCGTCTGATTACGCTAGACTACACAAAAAGTTTTCTGAAAAAAGTTTAAAAAACTTTACATACCTAGATTAATACACAGCCTACCCCATCTGATTATGAATTATCCCATCCCGACTACCCCCGAAGAAATTGCCGCCCTCCGACAGCGTCCCGTCGATGAGGAGATGATCGCTGCCGTGATTGCGGGAATTATTAGAATGGCCCGCGCTCAGGGTCAATCTCTCGATGATCTGACTGAAGAAATTCTCGCAGAAGACCCGATTTTAGATCAAGTGCAACGACGTTGGTTAAGTCAGCTTTTGACTAATGCTTGGCAAAATTTAGCTGGATGGGTGTAATTGAGCGATGGAATGGCTAACAATCACTCTCGCTAGTGTTTTGACCCTGTTAACTCCCGCAGGGGCAATTATTGATACGGTTTTAGCCCATACCCTTCGCTCTCAAGTCCAAAAAGTGGAACAATTAGCCGTGAGGGTCGATAATACTCCCAATTATCAGGTTCTGCAAGGCAAAATCGATCGAGTTCGCATTTCCGCACGGGGAATTTATCCCCTTGCTGATGTTCGCATTGAGAAGATCGAGCTAGAAACTGAGCCAATTAGCCTCGATTTGCGGCAATTACAGCAAAAAAACAGCAGTTTAGCCGCCGCCTTGCGCCGACCGGCTGCGGGAGCATTGCATCTTGTCCTCACGGAAACTAATGTTAATCAAGCTTTACAATCAGCAGCGGTCAAAGAACAAATTCAGACCCTGATTAATAATCTGATTCCCTCTAGGGAAGAATCGCATAGCACAAAATATCAACTTAGTCAAGCAAATTTTAATTTTCTTAATAATAATCGAGTCGCCCTCAGCCTGCAGCTAGAGACCCAAGGGCCGGACGGTCCCGCAGCCAGCCTCGATCTGAGCTTAGAAGTGGGATTTAAGCTAGTGCAGGGGCGAAAAATCGAGCTTATTGACCCCACAGCCACTCTTAATGGTCGTCGCATCTCCTCGCGCCTTCTCAAGGGGTTTGCCGAGGGTATATCCACCCAGTTAGATTTAAAAAACTTCGAGAAACAAGGAATTATCGCCCGCCTTCTCCAATTGCAGATCGACGATGATAAGCTGAGTATAGCCGCCTTTGGCAGCATTGAACCTCGATCGAGGAACCCCAATTAAATTTAACGGTCGGAAAACAGGAGATCGGAAGTGGGAATTATGAATTATCAATTATGAAGTGGGGTGGTGGGGAAGTGGGGAAGTGGGGAGACCACTTCGTGCGCGTTGCGGGGGGAGAATAAAAGCGTTCGACTGCTCACTTAAAACTGATAACTGCTCACTTAAAACTTAAAACTTAAAACTGATAACTGATAACTTAAAACTGATAACTGATAACTGATAACTGATAACTGAATTATGCCTAGTTCTCGCTCTAGTGATAAAATCTCTTTGCCTTGGATAATTGGTATCGGCCTCGCTTTATTTACTGCTGGTGGGGCCACTGCTTGGTTTGCCGTCCATCACCTATCTTCCTCCCAGAAAACCAGTGAAAACCCGATTGAATCTCCCAGTCCGGCGCCGATAAGTCAATCACCAATTGTGGAACCGGTTTCTCCGGGTCCAGTGAAGACAAGTCCGACAGCAACTCCTGCAGCTATTCCTGTTAGGGAAACTCGACAGGTTTATTGGTTAAAAGTGACCGATACGGGTAATCAATTAGTCACCCAAGAAATTACCGTTCAAAAAGCGGATAGCGACGACCGAGAGTTAACAGCAGTATTGAAGATTCTATTAGCTGGTCCAAGTAATCCTCAGGACATGACTACTATTCCCCCCGGTACTAAATTACTGGATTTAAAAGTAGATAAAACGGGAATTAAGATTAATCTCTCGCGCGAGTTTGGCAATGATGATGGTCCTGATATGTTAATCGGTCGTTTGGCACAAATCATCTATACTACTACTACCGAGGATCCCAATGCCAAAGTCTGGATTCAAGTGGAAGGAAAACCCCTAGAATTATTAGGAGAAGGCCACGGTATTGAAGTTGCCCAACCGATGACTCGTAAGTTTTTTGAGGAGAATTATCAATTGTAAGTTGTCCGCGCATTTAAATTGTTTGTTGCGATAGCAAATTGAGGTTAACTAGGGGGATTACTGGGGGGATAGGGAAAAAGAATTGGATAGGGAAGTTTAATTCCTTCTTGCTGATATCGTCGGTGTAGGAGTTTAATAAATTCGTGTTTAATGGTGAGATGTTGAAAAAATTCTTCTTCTACCACCTTGAGATAGACTGTTAGCACAATGCTATAGTAATCGAGTTTACCATAAAGAATCAAGGGTTTATAGTTACCGAGGTGAGGTTGCAATAACTGAGCGATTTCTTGCATAACTTCTAGGGTAACTTTTTCGACTTTTTCTAAGTCACTATCGTAACTAATGCCCACTTCCACGGGAATCAGTAGGGAGTGATCTGGTAAACTATAGTTACGGAAACTAGAAGAAATGATCTGAGCATTGGGAATGACCAAAAGATTATTGGTAATTTCTTCGATGACTGTGCATCTTAAATCCACATCTCGCACATAACCAGCTTCTCCCGTTCTCAGTTCAATATAATCTCCCGGTCTAACTTTTTTAGAAGTGATAATATTAATCCCTGACATTAAATTAGCTAGGGTATTTTGGAGAGCTAAACCGAGGGAAACACCCCCAATACCAAAGGCAGTAAGCATCGGAGTTATCGAAATGCCAATCGAGCTTAAAATCAGCAAAAAACCGCAGCTAAAAATCAGAACTTTGGCGAGAAATTCAAATAGGGAAGTTAGGGAAGAAATGCCATCATCTCCCGTGGTATAAACTCGTAATATTTCCACGGATAATTGAGCAATAGCCCAAGTAGCTGAAGCTAAAAAAGCCACTAGCAGCAATTTTTTGCTCAGGAGAATCAGGTAGGGAAAGAGGGGAAGATTGGGAAGGGAGAGGGCAATATTTAAACCCAAAAGTCCGAACCAAAGTATGCTTAATCCACGAAGGGAACGTAAAACCCCTTCCGAGAAACGCAGGTTTTTTTCTCTGGCAATCGATAAAAGTTGACTGACAACGCGCTTTTCTACGAGCCATCCCAACAGCAGGAAACTGAGGACGATGGTGATAGGTAGGATAATATAGGGCCAATCTTCCAGTCTGGTTAATAGGTTCATTGCTAGAGGGTTAGAAAAAGATGCAGTTTTGTCTTATATTATTCTCCATTTGCCTATCTCTAGCAGCGGCGGTGGAATTTTGGGGCAAAAAGTTGCAAAATGTAAAGAGAAACTCATCTTTCCTTCGGCGGCCTTCGTGAATAGTCAGTTATTTAAACCAAAATTCGGGCTTTATCGACTCTTAATGGTTATAATCGTGGGTTTGTTGCTGATTAGCACCTTTTTAATCGCTTTTCATCTGGCTAAGATGTCGGATCCCTACATTAAAGAGGTGTTATCCCTACAAGGTAATGTCAGTCGCGGTTACGAAATCTTTCAAATTAACTGTGCTGCTTGTCACGGTCAGTTTGCTGATGGCATCGTCGGACCAAGTTTAGAGGACGTTTCCCATCGCAAATCGAGAATTAGTCTGATTGAACAGGTAATTAGTGGTAAAACCCCGCCAATGCCCAAATTTCAGCCCGATCCTCAAGCTATGGCCGATTTATTGGTTTATTTAGAAAAGCTTTCAAAAAACTGACTTGAAAGAGGGTGTGGGGTGTAGGGAAGGAAACCTCTTTCATCTGTGGGGGTGAAAACTTTTTCATCGGGACTGACTCTTGGCTGACATTGATGGTAAGCTAGGACGCGTTGAAACTGGGTGGGGAAGTGGGGGAATGGGGGAATGGGGGAATGGGGGAATGGGGGAATGGGGAATTTCAACTAAAACCCCAACACCCCCCGCAACGCGCACGCAGTGACCACCCCAAAACCCAACCCCTGAGAAACTGATAAATTTTACTTATATAGAAAAATTTTGCTTCTATTTGGGTACGCTAGTAGAGACACTTAACGATAAATACTTATGTCTTGGCATTCCCAAGTTGAACCGGCAATTATCCAAGGGGATTTCTGGCAAGTTAGCCAGTTTTATCAAGAATTAATAGAAAAGGAACCCTTAGAAATTAGTCATTATTGGTATTTAGGATTAGCCTATCTTTTGGAAGCTAGGGAAGAAGAAGCACAAGCTACTTGGTTATTTGTCTTCACTCAAGGAGATGAACAGGAGGTGATGCTGTGGACAGCAGATTTAGTCAATATTTTGGATGGGGAAGCGCGCCGACAATTAGAGTTAGGCAATTTAGAAACCAGTTGGTTAATTCGAGGACATATTCGCGAGATTAGTCCCGATAATATTGATAATTTACTGCGGTTTATTTTATTAGCAATTAATTTGAATTATTTCGATAAAGAGCAGTTACAAGCTTGGTTATTTGTTGATGTGTTAAAAACAAGTAATTGCCAGAATCTAGAGTTAAGTTTATTGGAAGAAGTTTTAGAAAAATTTCTCGATTCTCAGATACCAGAAACCGTCCCTTACTTAGAGGCAATATTTCAATCTAACTGTCAGCGACAAACTTTTATCAAAGTAGTAGAAGCTAAAGTAACTTCTCTAGCCATGAATAATAAACCATTGGCTATTGATATTATTAATACTTGTTTAGCAGTAGAACCGGAGCAAATTTGCCTGTTAGCTGAACTTTATCAATGTTATTTTGATAATCGAGATTTTGCTGCTGCTATGCAAGTAGCTAGTCAATTAAAAACAAGCTGTCGAGATTTGCCTTCTCAAGCTGTCGCTGATTATATTGCTCTTTATGTCAAATTATTTAGTGGTGATTGGGTCGATATTAAGGCAGATGTTGAAGAATATACAGAATCCTTGCAAAAAAGTATCGCTAATCGAGAATGTCCCAGATTATTGGATAAACCATCCCTAACAATTTTATCCCCTCTAACTTACCTAGAAGATAACCCAATAAAAAACCGTTATATTAGTAATTGTGTTGGTCAACTTTTTCAGGAATATGTTCGCAATAATTCTAACTGTAATTATCAGCAAAAATCGACTATTAAGGATACCAATAAAGTTCTGAAAATTGGCTATATTGCCCATACTTTATATAATCATTCTATCGGATTAATTTCTAGGTGGTTGATGAAGTATCATGACTATAATGAGTTTCATGTCTCCTTATATTTAGTATCTCAACAAGAAGATTTTATCACTGAAAATTGTTTTAGAAATCAGGTAAATGCTTGCTATAATTTACCTGTCGATCCTCAAATGATTGCTGAAAGAATCAGTCAAGATAACATTGATATTTTGGTGGATTTAGACAGCATCACTAATAACACAACTTGTCAAGTCATGGCACTTAAACCCGCACCAATACAAGTGACTTGGTTAGGTTTTGATGCGTCAGGAATTCCTGCAATTGATTACTATCTTGCTGATAATTACGTTTTACCAGCAGATGCACAGGAATATTACCGAGAAAAAATTTGGCGCTTACCTAATTCCTATATTTGTGTGGATGGTGTCGAGGTTGCTTACCCCTCTCTCCGAAGAGATGATTTAGGGATTCCAGAGGATGCAATTAATTACTTAACCGTACAAACGGGGGTTAAACGTAACCCTGAAACTATTCGACTTCAGCTACAAATTTTAAAGGCAGTTCCTAATAGTTATTTGAGTATTCAAGGGTTAAGTGATGCTAAATCAGTGGAAAAATTATTTTTCAAAGTTGCCGAGGAAGAAGGAATTAATTATGAGAGATTAAAAATCTTACCCCTCTATCCCACAGGAATTTATCGAGCAAATTTAAGAATAGCTGATGTGGTTTTAGATACCTATCCTTTTACGGGAGGAATGACGACTTTAGATGTGCTGTGGATGGGGATACCTTTGGTTACAAAAGTTGGTCAACAATGGTCATCGAGAAATAGTTATACTTTAATGGTTAATGTGGGAATTAGTGAGGGTATTGCTTGGAGTGATGAGGAGTATATCGACTGGGGGATTAAGTTAGGTAAGGATGAAAACCTGAGACGCAAAGTTATCGCTAAATTAGATGAATCTAGACAAACTTCCCCGATTTGGAATGCACGTCAGTTTACTAAAAATGTGGAAAATGCCTATCGTCAAATGTGGCAAATCTATTGTGAAAGTTAATCAGGGAGAATTAAATCATGTCTTGGCAAAATGAAGTTAAAACCGCTTTAGAAAACAATCAATACGATATTGTTAGTCAGTTTTACGAAGAACTGATAGAAAGAGAAACCACAGAAATTAGTTATTATTGGTATTTAGGATTATCCTATCTTTTGGAAGCTAGGGAAGAAGAAGCACAAACCACATGGTTATTCGTCCTCAGTCAAGGGGATGAACAGGAGGTGATGCTGTGGACAGCAGATTTAGTCAATATTTTGGATGGGGAAGCGCGAAGACAAGTTAAGCTAAAAAATTGGCAATTAAGCTGGGTAATTCGTCAGCATATCTACCAGATAAATCCAGATAACCTAGAAAATTTATTATATTTAGTCCTGTTAGAAATTAAGCTAGAATATTTTTATCCCCAAAAACTTAAAGATTGGCAAATAGTTGATTTAATTAATTCGGACAAGTTAGAAAATTTCGATATAAATTTACTCCTAAACACAATCTATAGACTTCTAGATTGGCCAGCGCAAGAAGTTCTGGATATTATCATAACCCTTTTAAAAATAGACTCACAACAATCGGCAATATTGGAAATTATCGAACAACATATTGAAAAAATTTATTATACCGATAAAACTAATGCTGTTATTTTGACTCTTAGCTGTCTAGATATTATACCCGATCGCTTACTACTTTTGCATAAAATTCATCAATACTATATCGAGACTGGTAACTTTGAGTTGGCCTTGGAAACTGCCAATAAAATCAGGAATTTATCCAATGATAAAGTATCAAAACTGGATAGTATTTATCTGCTGCTCTATACGGAACTTTTAGCAGGTAATTGGTTAAATATTGGCAATAAAGCTCAGGAATATTATCAAGCAATTCAAAATAATTTAGAACGGTGTCAATGTCCCATGAGAAATCAAGCTGAGGTTATTTCTATCACTTCTCCCTTAGCTTATTTAAAAGATGACTTAGTAGGCAATCGCTGGTTAACTAATCAGTTAGCTAAACTATTTCAAGAGGCAGTTAGAAAAAGATTTAATCAAGTTACTATCGAGTCTCAGAAACCTAAAGATGTCAATAAAAAACTAAACATTGGCTATATTGCCCATACTTTACGGCGACATTCCGTCGGGTTTTTAAGTCGCTGGTTAATTCATTATCATCAACGAGATAACTTTAATATTCATCTCTACCTAGTCAATCAAGTCGAGGACGATATTACGGAACAATGGTTTAAAAATAAGGTGGATAAGTATGATAATTTACCAGCAAATCCCCAAATTATTGCTGAACAAATTAATCAAGATAACATCGATATTTTAGTAGATTTAGATAGTATAACTAATGATACCACCTGTGGAGTTATGGCAATTAAACCTGCACCGATTCAAATAACATGGTTAGGATTAGATGCCACGGGAATACCTGCTATTGATTACTTCCTTGTAGATAATTTAGTTTTAGAAAAAAATGCTCAGGAGTTTTATCAAGAGAAGCTTTGGCGCTTACCTAATTGTTATCTTGCCGTGGATGGATTTGAAATCGGGACACCAACTCTAACCCGAGAGGATTTAAACATACCAGCAGACGCAGTTACTTATTTAACTTTGCAAGTGGGATTAAAAAGAAATCCTGCCACAATTCGCTTACAAATGCAGATTATTAAAGCAGTACCTAACAGTTATTTATTAATCAAAGGTGCGGGAAGTGAAAAGCTAATCAAAGATTTATTTATCAGCATTGCTAAAGAGGAAGGAATCGATGAAAATAGATTGCGCTTTCTCTCAGGAGTTGCTACGGAGGAAATTCATCGCGCTAATCTCCAAATTGCCGATGTGGTACTCGATACCTATCCCTACAGTGGTGCAACCACTACTCTAGAAACTCTTTGGATGGGTATTCCTGTAGTGACAAAAGTTGGTCAACAATGGGCCAGTCGTAACAGTTATACTTTTATGACTTATGCGGGAATTAGCGAGGGTATTGCTTGGAGTGATGAGGAGTATATTCAGTGGGGAATAAAATTAGGAATGGATGAGGAATTAAGAAAAAAAATAGCCATGCAATTGCAAGCTTCTCGTCAAACAGCACCGCTTTGGAATGCACGTCAGTTTACTAAAGATGTGGAAAGCACCTATCGTCAAATGTGGCAAATCTATTGTGAAAGTTAATCAGGGAGAATTAAATCATGTCTTGGCACAATGAAGTTAAAACCGCTTTAGAAAACAATCAATACGATATTGTTAGTCAGTTTTACGAAGAACTGATAGAAAAAGAACCCCTAGAAATTAGTTATTATTGGTATTTAGGATTATCCTATCTTTTGCAGGCAAAAGAAGAAGAAGCACAAGCTACTTGGTTATTTGTTTTCACTCAAGGAGATGAACAGGAAACTGATTCATGGCTGCTAGAATTAAGCAATATTTTAGCAGCCGAAGCTAACCGACAATTAGAGTTAGAAAATCTAGAAACCAGTTGGTTAATTCGTAAACATCTACAGGAAATTAATCCCAGTTATCTCGATAATTTACTGCATTTAACCCTCGTTGAAATTAAATTAAATAGATTTCATCCTCAACAACTGCAAGAATGGCAAATACTAGAATTAATTACCCAGGGTTCAGTTAACTCTCAATTATTGGAACGGGTAGTAATTGCCGTCATACCTTATGCTCATGAATATACCATAGAATTAGTTCGGTTAAGTTTACCCTATCTTGACAATTCTCTAGAATTACTTAATCACGTCATCACTGTTGCTGGACGCTTTGCTTTTGAGAAATATCAACCTATTTATTCCGTTGACTTAGCGGAAGCTTTTCTTCCCCTTTATCCCGAAAGTTTGTACTTAGAAGTTAATTTATTTTGGTTTTATATCTCTTTACCTGACTATGAAAAAGCCATAAATTTAGTTAATAATTTGAAAGAGAAAAGTCAAACGATTGATTTAAAAATGTTTAATCAATCTCTCCTCTTTAATGGTTCTTTACGAGCCTCAAAATGGAATGAAATTCCTAGTATTTGTCAAGAGTATAAACACTTAATTAAAGAATTTATAGAAAAAAAGCCCCAAGATATACATCCCTTAGTTAGAGAAAATTTACTAACAGTTATGAACCCGATTTCTTACTATGAAGATAACCCGAAAGAGAATCGACCGCTTTTAAGTCAGATTGGCAGTTTTTTTCAAGAAACTTACAAAGAAATGCTGGGTTTTCAAGAGGAAAGTTTTGACAAATCCAGAGAATATAATCCCGATAAAAAACTGAAAATTGGTTACATTGCCCAAACCTTAAAACGTCATCCTGTAGGATTTTTGAGTCGTTGGACTATTAATTATCACAATCGTGAGCAGTTTGATATTCACCTTTATATGGTGAGTCAACCCGTGGATGAAATAACTAAAAAATGGTTTTCTAATCCCGCAGATAAAATCTATCATGCTACTGCTGATTCCCTAGCAACCTATCGCAAAATTAAAGAAGATAACATCGATATTCTGGTGGACTTGGATAGTGGTACTGGGGCAATCGTTGCCAAAGTTATTGCCTTAAAACCTGCTCCTATTCAAGTTAACTGGTTAGGTTTTGATGGTTCCGGTTTACCCGCAGTAGATTATCTTTTAGCGGATCCTTATGTACTACCAGAAAATGCCCAAGAATATTATCAAGAAAAAATCTGGCGTTTACCTGATGCTTTTGTCGCTGTGGATGGTTTTGAAATAGCCGTTCCTACCCTGCGAAGAGAAGATTTAGATATTAATAACGATGCGGTTATTTATCTAAGTTCTCAAACAGCAATTAAGCGGAATCCTGCGATGATTCGCTTACAAATGCAAATCCTCAAATCCGTAGCTAATAGTTATTTCCTGATTCAAGGAGTTGCTGATGATAATTCTCTCCTAGATTTATTCTGTCAAATTGCCGCAGAAGTTGGGGTAGAAACTAATCGAATTAAGATGCTTCCTCTCTATCAGACGGAAACCTACAGGGCAAATTTAGCCATCGCTGATGTGGTTTTGGACACCTATCCCTTTAATGGTGGTACAACCACCTTAGAAACCCTCTGGATGGGAATTCCTCTGGTGGTTAAGGTGGGGCAACAATGGTCATCACGCAACGGTTATACTTTAATGATGAATGCGGGAATAACTGAGGGTATATCTTGGAGTGATGAGGAATATGTGCAGTGGGGAATTAAGTTAGGATTGGATAAAAATTTAAGAGAAGAAGTCCGTTGGAAACTCCGAAAGTCTCGTCATACATCTCCCCTCTGGAATGCCAAACAATTTACCAGAGATTTAGAAACTGCTTATCGGCAAATGTGGAATATTTATTGTCAATCTTAGCGGATAAAAACTATGCAATGGCATCAAGACATACAAACCCATTTAAACGACAACAATTATCAACTGGTGGTGCAGTTTTATGAACAATTAATTGAAAACAATTCTCTGGTAATTGAGGATTATTTTTATCTAGGATTAGCCTATCTTTTACAAGATAGAGAAGAAGACGCACAAGCTACTTGGTTACTGGTGTTGAGTCAAGCAGCCGAATCAGAATTATCGGGGTGGATAGAAACTTTAACTCAAATCTTAGATGCAGAGGCAACCAGACAAGAAAATTCCCAAAGACTAGAGACAAGTTATCTAATTCGATGGCAGCTACAAAATCTTAATCCTAGTTTTTTAAATAATCTCCTGCATCTGATGGAATTAGAAATACAATTCCAAACATTTGCTATGGAAAAGTGCAATGATTGGTGTGTATTTGAACTGTTAGAGAATACAGCTACAGCAGCAATTAATCTTGATTTACTGCTGCGAGTGACGGAAAAAGTTTTAATCTACCCCTGTACTGATACCATCTACTTTTTAGAATTAGCAGCCTTACATATCAATAATCCAGAAATAATTGCGGCCAAAGTTATCTCAGCAATTGTAAATTATGGTTATCAACAAAAGCAAAGTGGATTTGCCATTAATTTAGTAGAACTTTGTTTGCGCTTTCTACCAGATAATTTATACCTACAAAATAGTTTGTTTAATCTTTACAAAACCACCACTGTTGACTATAAAAAAGCTCTAGAAATTGCCGATAATTTTTATAAAAATTGCCAGACAACTACTGAAAAGCTGTTCGGAATTTCTCTGGTAATTGGTATTTTACAAGCTAAGGGAGACTGGGGAAATTTACCTAAATTTATCGATGAATTAACACAACTAATCGAGCGACAAATTAATGCCGAACAATTTAATGCACGTCCCTTTATTATCGACTCTATTTTAGGAGTTAGTAGCTGTCTTCCCTACTATCAAGATAATCCGAAAATTAATCGCTATTTACAAAGTAAACTAGCGGAAATTTTTCAAGCAGATGTAAGAACACGCTATAACTATATTGCTCCTGTTTATTCTCCAAAATCTCCAGCAAGAAAAATAAAAATTGGTTATATTGCCTATACTCTTCGTCGTCATTCTGTGGGTTGGTTAAGTCGCTGGTTATTTCACTATCATAATCGAGATAAATTTGAAATTTACACCTATTGTGTCAACCAAGCAGCGGACGAAATTACTGAAAAATGGTTTATAAATAACTCAGATTATAGCTATAACTTGCCCGCAAAAATTGAACAGATAACTGCCCAAATTCGTCAAGATAACTTAGATATTTTAGTGGATCTTGATAGCTTAACTAATAATACAACTTATCTAGTAATGGCATTAAAACCCGCACCGATACAGGTAACTTGGTTAGGATTAGATGCGTCGGGAATCCCTGCGATTGATTATTTTATTGCCGATAACTACGTTTTACCCGAAAATGCTGAAGAAATTTATTCAGAAAAAATCATCCGACTTCCTAACTCTTATTTATCCGTGGATGGTTTTGAAGTGGGTGTTCCCACCAGGAGAAGAACTGATTTAAATATTCCCGATGATGCTATTATTTATCTGACCGTGCAATCGGGATTAAAACGCACCTTAAACATGATTTATCTCCAATTGCAGATTCTCCAACAGGTTCCTAATAGCTATCTTTTAATCAAAGGTTTTGCCGACAAAGAAACCATTCGAGAATTATTTATCAAAAGTGCCGACGAATTGGGAATTAGTCAAGATAGATTAAGATTTTTGCCCAATGATTTCAATGAGGAAACCCATCGCGCTAATCTGGGAATTGCTGATATAGTTCTCGATACCTATCCCTATAATGGTGCTACCACAACCCTAGAAACCCTCTGGATGGGGATTCCTTTAGTCACTAGGGTTGGTGAACAATTTGCGGCCCGCAATAGCTATACTTTTATGAAAAATGCTGGCATTAGTCAGGGTATAGCTTGGAGTGATGAGGAATATGTGCAGTGGGGAATTAAGCTAGGATTGGATAAAAATTTGCGGGAAGAAGTCCGTTATCAATTACGTCAATCTCGTCATACATCTCCCCTCTGGAATGCCAAACAATTTACCAGAGATTTAGAAACTGCTTATCAACAAATGTGGAATATTTAGGGTGCATCTCATTTTTGTCAATCTACTAAGTTGGGATTTTTAAGGGAAAACTCTCTTTTAAAATTGGGCTTTACTTCCGATTTTATCGCTCAATCCAAGCTTTTGGGGGGTAGAACCCCCCAAACCCCTAGGGTTGATTCATAGTAGGGTTGATTCATGAATCAACCCTACCCAAACCCCCGTTGGGGGCGTGGCGCCGCCCCCAAACCCCGGAGCGCATTAGCTTTTCGGTGGGCTGCTTACAGGCAGTTATTAATACATTTGTACGCATTTGAGAGTGACTGATAATTGCTGATTGTCGGTATTTTTGCAAATGTTGAGATGCAGCCTTCCTACCTTCTCCCCACACCCCACACCCCACACCTTTTAAAAAGAATCTAGTTTGACTCACTCGGTTTCACCGGTATTATGACCACAGAGATCATAATAGCTACAGAAACTGCACGATTAGATACCAAAGTCCCTCACAGATAGAAGATAATCAATATTTATCAGTATTGGAAGCCTTCAGCATGGTTCATTTAACGCCCAATCCTAGCTATAGTTTAAGTCTCAAGATAGAAATCCCCAATCAAGCGGGAACCTTCGCTTCTGTCCTCAATGCGATCGCCGATGTCGGGGGGAATTTAGGGCAAATTTCTCTGATCGAACGCAATTTAAAGATTAGCACCCGCGAGGTGATGGTTGATGCCGCTAGTACCGACCAAGCGGAACAGATTATCGCTGCGGTTAAAGCTCTACCGGATGTTAAACTTCTGAAAGTTTCCGATCGCACCTTCGACCTCCATCGTCGGGGTAAAATCTCCATTGAAAGTCGTATTCCCCTCACCTCCCAAGATGACCTGGCCATGGCCTACACCCCCGGAGTTGGTCGCATCTGCACCGCTATCGCCCATCAACCCGAACAAGTGTATTCATTGACGATCAAGGGTAACACCGTCGCTGTAGTGACCGATGGTAGCGCGGTCTTAGGATTAGGAAATCTCGGGCCAGAGGCTGCCTTGCCGGTAATGGAAGGGAAAGCGATGTTATTCAAGGAATTCGCCGGAATTGATGCTTTTCCCATCTGTTTAGCCACCCAAGACCCCGAAGAAATCATCGCAACCGTCAAAAGAATCGCTCCGGTTTTTGGGGGTATTAACCTAGAGGATATCGGCGCTCCCCGCTGTTTTGAAATTGAGAAACGTCTGCGAGCGGAATTAAATATTCCCGTTTTCCACGATGATCAACATGGTACAGCGATCGTTTCCCTGGCTGCCCTGATTAATGCCCTCAAATTGGTCAAAAAATCGCTTGATACAGTCAAAATCGTCATTAATGGTGCGGGTGCGGCGGGTATCGCCATCGCTACTCTCTTTAAAACCGCAGGAGCTACAAATATAATCCTCTGTGATTCCCTTGGTATCCTCTCCCAAAAACGGGACGATTTAACCCCAGAAAAACAAGCTTGGGCCGTGGCTGCCAGTGGTAAGCTAGGGGATGCTCTTAAAGGCGCTGATGTCTTCTTGGGGGTGAGTGTACCGGGGGTATTGACTCCCGAAATGGTCAAGGGAATGGCTAAAGATGCGATCGTGTTTGCCATGGCTAATCCGATTCCCGAAATTCAACCGGAATTAATCAATGATTTAGTGGCCGTGGTGGCTACCGGACGCAGCGATTATCCCAATCAGATTAATAATGTTCTCGCTTTCCCCGGATTATTTCGCGGGGCCTTGGACTGTCGCGCTAGGGCAATCACCGATAATATGTATCTGGAAGCGGCCAAAGCGATCGCTTCTCTGATCAATCCTGCTAATCTTGATCGAGAGAATATTATTCCCTCGGTTTTTGATGGTCGTGTAGTTACGGCTGTGGCCGCCGCCGTTCAACACGCTGCTCGTCAAGATGGAGTGGCCGGGGAATAATGTAATTATGGTGCAGGAGGGTAAGTAAACCGTGAAACCGATCGATGATATTCCCGAAGCTTTGCGGGACAACCAGTACAGAAAAACTACTAATCCTAATGGTCTCATAGCGATCGCCAGCGGTTTACTTGCTCTGGTGGGAACCGGCCTAATTGCCATAGCAGTCTTGAATCGTCCCCCTGCTTCCGTAAAAAAACCGGTTATTAACCCATCCCCCCCCATTAAAGCCACTCCTGGCCCGATTGAGAACATTCTAGGTCATTTACCCTATCAAGAGGCTCCGGAGACGGAATTAGCCCCCATTACTGGGGATGGTGCTATGCGTTTAAGGAAACCGGCAGCCAAGGCTTTTATCGAGATGCAGAGTGACGCGAGAAGGTCGGGGGTGATTTTAATGCCGATTTCCGCATTTCGATCGAAAGCAACCCAAGAAAAGCTCTTTTTTGAAGTTAAAAAACAACGCAATCAGCAAACCCGCAAACGAGCAGAAGTGAGCGCACCTCCGGGTTACAGCGAACATCATACCGGTTATGCGATCGATATTGGCGATGGTCACGCTCCCGCCACAAATTTAAGTAGCAGTTTTGCTAATACTGCCGCTTTTCGTTGGTTGCAAAATAACGCTGCCCAGTATAGTTTCGAGTTATCTTTCCCTGAAAATAATCCCCAGGGTATTAATTATGAACCCTGGCACTGGCGTTTTGTCGGGGATAGTCACAGTTTAGAAACTTTTTATAAGGCCCAACAATTAGGAAAACAAAAATAAACGTAGGGTGCGTTAGGCATCCATTGTTTTTAGGGAAAAAATCAAGGTCTAAATATTGCCGTAACGCACCAACTTTTTAGAAACCCCAACAATTAGGAAAACAAAAATAAGATAACCTTATCGGCAATTGCCTCCAGCATTCGGACAATAACCTATCGCTGAAACCAGAGATTTTCTATCCGAATGCTTCGCCCGTACTTTTTCAACTTTTTAGAAAAGCCAACAATTAGGAAAACAAAAATAAGATAACCTTATCGGCAATTGCCTCCAGCATTCGGACAATAACCTATCGCTGAAACCAAAGATTTTCTATCCGAATGCTTCGCTCGTACTTTTTCAACTTTTTAGAAAAGCCAACAATTAGGAAAACAAAAATAAGATAACCTTATCGGCGATCGATGGCATTTTCTGGAATTAATTACTAAAATAGGATTATATTGTATTGTGAGTGTTTCTAATATGTCCAAGCCAGTAGAATACTTAACAAATGAGCAAGGGGAACGAGTTGGGGTTTTATTAGACTGGAACACCTATTCTCGATTTGCCAATTCATTAGGACTCGATGAAGATTGTTTGATTGGTTTGAGTGTGGATGAATTAAAAGCACTGGCAAGTTGTCAATTGTCCCTCGTAGAGCAAACCCGTTTAGATGATTTAGTGACGAGAAATGCAGAATCTTTACTCTGCGCTGATGAAGTAGCTGAGTTAGATGAGTTGTTGGCAAAAACAGATCAATTAACAATTCTTAAAACTCGTGCCAGATATACGCTAAAGTGCTTGGAACAAGGTACGACAGCAGCGTGAGTGTTTATATTCGGATGGGGTTTTCCCTGTCTGACAGGAGAGAGGGATGCAGAAACTCCGATTCTATCTTGTAAGTCATGAACAAATCTTCTTAGCCTACAATTAAAAATAAGCAAGGTAGGGTTGATTCATAGTAGGGTTGATTCATGAATCAACCCTACCCCTGCTAGGGGTTGGGGGGTTGCCTTTTTCCTCGTCTCAACAGGTAATTTAAATACTTGACAGCATCAATGATTGACTGGACTCCCTATCTCAAATCAATCTCGGACTCGGAAAAGTACGCCCAGTGGGAGACATTTTACACCCTCACGGACGTAGAGGGAAAAACACGCCCGTCGAAAACTGCACCTTTGCTAAGAGATTTGTGGGTGCAGACGATTGAAAAAGAACGAGAAAACCCGCAAGAAAGAGCAGAAAGACCAGAAAAACCCGAAAGATTCACGGTTTTAGATGGTTTACGCAAGTATGCAACTAATCACGTTCTTTTAAAAGGTCGTCCCGGTTCAGGAAAATCGACCGCTTTAGCCAGATTATTATTAGAAGAATCTGTAGGGGCGCAAAGCTTGCACCCAAATCAACAAAATCAGGCTAAAATCATTCAAATTCCCATTCTCATCGAATTACGCTTGTATGAAACCTCAATTCTTGATTTAATTTTACAATTCCTGAAACGCCATAAATTAATTATTGATAGTAATACCCTAGAAAGTTGGCTGTTAGAAAATCAGAATTTTAGCCCATTATTATTATTTGATGGTATCAACGAATTGCCCTCAGATACTGCACGACAGAATTTAAAAAACTTTCGCCAGCAGTATGCAGAAATTCCGATGATTTTCACCACAAGGGATTTAGGCAGCGACGACTTAAACATTGAAAAAAAGCTGGAAATGCTCCCCCTGACTGAACCACAGATGCGGGATTTTGTCAAGGTCTATTTGCCTGAAAAAGGCGAAGAAATGCTTAAACAGTTGGGAAATCGTCTCAAGGAATTTGGCCAGACTCCTCTGCTTTTGTGGATGCTTTGTTCAGTTTTTGATAATAATCAGAACAAAATTCCTGCTAATTTAGGCTTAGTTTTCCAGATTTTTACAGGAATTTATGACAAGAAATTAAAAGCAGATGTTCCTACTTACAAAGAATCGCGGGATTGGTGGCGAGAATTGCTGCAAGTGTTAGCTTGGAAAATGACCCAAGGGGAGTCAAAAACCGAGATTCAGGTGGCTATTTCCCGAACAGAAGCAGAGGAAGAATTAAGCAAATTTATTAAAAATAAAGGATTCCCAGAGTATTACAGTAAGCAGTGGTTAAAGGATTTACTGAAATATCATCTAATTCACCTAGAAGGTAATGATAAAATTGCTTTTCGCCATCAACTGATTCAAGAATATTACACGGCTGAGGAATTAAAGAAAAAGTTACCACATCTCAGGGATGAGCAGTTAAAGTGGGACTATTTGAATTATCTCAAATGGACGGAACCTATGGCGTTGCTGTTGGGGTTATTGGATAATGAAACCCAAGCAAAACGGGTGGTTAAATTAGGGTTAGAGATTGATTTAAAATTAGGAGCGAGGTTAGCAGGAGAAGTCAACTTTAAGTTTCAAAAGCAGACAGTGGGGTTAGTGCTTGGGTTGGATGTACCGAAACGGTTTAAGGTGGAGTTATTGGGATTAACAAAGTCTAATCAAGTTGTTAATGAGTTAAGTCAAGCTTTAAAAGACTCTGATTGGGGTGTTCGTTGGAACGCAGCCGAGGCTTTGGGTAATATTGGCTCGGAAGCAGCTATTCCGGGGTTACTCAAGGCTTTAGAACACTCTGATGATGATGTTCGTATGCGCGCAGCCTTAGCTTTGAGTAAAATTGGCTCGGAAACAGCCATTGCGGAGTTACTCAAGGCTTTAGAACACTCTGATGATGATGTTCGTATGCGCGCAGCCTTAGCTTTGAGTAATATTGGCTCGGAAGCAGCTATTCCGGGGTTACTCAAGGCTTTAGAACACTCTGATGATGATGTTCGTATGCGCGCAGCCTTAGCTTTGAGTAAAATTGGCTCGGAAACAGCCATTGCGGAGTTACTCAAGGCTTTAAAAGACTCTGATTGGTATGTTCGTAGTCACGCAGCCTTAGCTTTGGGTAAAATTGGCTCAGAAACAGCCATTACGTGGTTACTCAAAGCTTTAAAAGACTCTAATTCGATTGTTCGTATGTACGCAGCCAAGGCTTTGGGTAAAATTGGCACAGAAACAGCCATCCAGGAGTTACTCAAGGCTTTAGAAGACTCTGATGATTGGTCTGTTCGTAGGAACGCAGCCTTCGCCTTGGCTGAGATTGGCACAGAAACAGCCATTCCGGAGTTACTCAAGGCTTTAGAAGACTCTAATAAATATGTTCGTATCAAAGCAGCCGAGGCTTTGGGTAAGATTGGCTCGGAAACAGCCATTGCGGGGTTACTCAAGGCTTTAGAACACTCTGATGATGATGATCGTTGGAAGGCAGCCGAGGCTTTGGGTAAGATTGGCTCGGAAACAGCGATTGCGGAGTTACTCAAGGCTTTAGAACACTCTGATGAGGATGTTCGTGGGAACGCAGCCTTAGCTTTGGGTAATATTGGCTCAGAAACAGCCATTACGGGGTTACTCAAGGCTTTAGAAGAATCTAATAAAGATGTTCGTTGGAAGGCAGCCTTCGCTTTAGGTAAGATTGGCTCAGAAACAGCCATTGCGGGGTTACTCAAGGCTTTAAAAGATTCTGATAGTCTTGTTCGTATGTACGCAGCCGAGGCTTTAGGTAAGATTGGCTCGGAAACAGCTATTCCGGGGTTACTCAAGGCTTTAGAATACTCTAATAAAGATGTTCGTAGGAAGGCAGCCGAGGCTTTGGGTAAAATTGGCTCAGAAGCGGCGATGACTGAACTTATCAAATGCCTAAAAAATCCTGATTTTGTCACATTAAATAATGGCGATACTCTCTCTCCAGTTAGAGAAGCACTAGACACAATTCAAAACAAACTTAAATACTATCACCCCATCTCCCAACCCATGAATCAACAAGTTTACATCTCCTACAACTGGCAAGAAGACAGCAACGAAATGGCTAATCAACTCGTCCAAGCTTTTGACGCTAAAGGAATTGAGATTATTCGGGATAAAACCCACACCAGCTATAAAGACTCCATCAAAAACTTTATGCGGCAAATTGGACGGGGGAAATGTGTCGTCGCCGTCATCAGCGATAGATACTTAAAATCAGAAAACTGTATGTTTGAATTAGTAGAAATTGCCAGAAATGGTGACTTTTATCAAAGAATATTCCCGATTATTTTACCAGATGCCAGAATTTATAAAGACTTCGAGCGCATAGACTACCTGAAATATTGGGAAGACGAAAAAGCAAAACTACAAGCAAAATACAAACAACTTGATTTAGTTAACACTAATAGTATCATGGCGACATTAAACTTGTATGATGAAATCAGGGACAATATTGATAATCTAACTAACATTCTTAAAGATATGAATAATCTCAATATCGACTTACACAGCCAATCGGAATTTGCAGCTATGATTAAAGCAGTAGAAACTAAGCTTGCAGAGGATAGTCAAAATATTTAACTAAATCCCAGAATGATTGTTTTAAAAGATAAAGCCTAAAGGTGCTATTGCTGACTATACCCAATTTGTTCCCTGTAACTCATTTGACCGATAACTGCTATAATCATTAGTTGATAACTGTTAATTGCTGACATGACTAAATATCTAAACATTACTGAAACAGGACAAAAGCTGGTTGAATGGTCTGAGCAAATGACTGACGAACCTATTATTATTACCAAAGAAGGTCAACCCATTATGGTTGCCCTGAATTACGCTCAAATTGAATCTTGGTTAGAAACTCTTGATATTTTACAAGACAAAGAGTTTGCCGAAATCCTATCTGAAGCGATTCAACAGGATCAATCAGGACAAAGAATTACTTGGGAAGATGCTAAAAAACAACTGGGTTGGTAATGGAATATCAAATACAATTAATTCCTCTTGCTTTAAGCTTTTTATCTAAAATTACCGATAAACGCATTCAGCAAGAAATTCGCAAACGGATTGAAAAGCTAAAAATTGAACCGGATAAACAAGGTAAAGCCCTTTCAGGTAAACTTAAAGGATATCGTAGCGTTAGGGCAGTTGGTCAAAGATATCGGATTGTCTATCGTGTTGAAGAAGCTCAAATTATTGTTATTGTTATTGGAGTTGGAATTCGTAAACAAGGTGATAAGAAAGATATTTATGCCCTTCTTGAAAAATTAATTAATAATGAATAAAATATGGGTTATGACAGAACTGCTAAACCAATAGGTTCTTGCTGAATCGTGAGATATACACCTATTACTTTTTCAGAGATAGCCAGTTTTGGAGAGGATAGTCACAATATTCCTGCTTCTTCTGAAAAAAACGCATCCCTATCATCTACTACCTATGATTTAAGAGGAGCTACCATTGGCAATTTAGCTCATAATGTGCAAGGAAGCCAACAGAATTATCCCCAGCAACCTAATAACAATAACCCAGAGAAAAAATAACATGGTTCAGCAACTTAATAACACCCAAATCGCCATCAATACTTTATTGAATAAACTCAACGATTCTCTCCCCCAGATCCGCGCTAAAGCTGCCGAAGCCTTGGGCAAAATTGGCAATAGCAGCCTTGCCGACACCTTAGTATCCCATTTAATAGGAGAAAATGATCTTAATGTTCGCATAAATCTGATTCGAGCTTTAGGAGAAATTGGCAATGAATCCGCAATTCCTTATCTAGCTTCCTGCTTATCTGATACTAATCCCGATATTCGGATAATCACGGCGGAATCTCTCGGAAAAATTGGTAGTGAAAAAGCAATATCCTATCTCATTCAATCCCTACAAGATACGGAAGTAAAAGTTCGTGTCACAGCCACAATTGCTTTAGGTGAAATTGGACTAGAAGATGTTATTCCTTATCTAGTAAATGTTTGTTCCGATGAAGAAGATAGCGTTCGTTTCAGTGCTGTTGATGCCCTCGGTAAAATTGGCTCTCGTTATGCAGTAAACTGATATGAAATTGAGTACAGAATCCCTCGATTTAATTATCAGAACTCTTGCCAAAAGACTATTCACAGACAAGAACCCAAGTATTCGGATTAAAGCCGCTCAATCCTTATTTTGATCCCCCTAAATCCCTCTTTCTAAGGGGGACTTGAATTCGACGTATCGCTTTCATTCAGAGAAATGTTCTCAGTTTTGCCATTATGGATGCTATAATTAGGGCTTGCTGAATAAATGTGAAATGTAGGCAAGATAGGGGTTTTGTGGCTTTTCTTGCGAAACAGGTGCAAGATTTTGAGAGAATCGTGCTTCAAAACCTTGCGTCTTCATCGGCCCGCGTCCTGTAGGGGCGAAGCATTCGGGCAATAACCTATCGGTGAAACCGGAGATTTTCTATCCGAATGCTTCGCCCGTACTT
>NZ_JADBVM010000102.1:0-12422 GCF_020244875.1 Microcystis sp. M44BS1 | reverse complement strand
TAGCAGTCCGTTCTGGAATTAGTTTACCTTCAGACTCCCAACGCCTTAACGTCGATACGCTTACACCTTTCAATTTAGCGGCTTCCGATATGGTTAACTTACTCATAGAACGATTATAGCACAAGTCATGAGTAATTTTGGATAATATTAGTTAGGTTTTTGGCTTCTGTATTTAACCCTCAAAGGTGAACCCCTATCGGGAGCGGGTTGGGGATTGGGCATCGGTAATCTCCATTTCGGGGTGTCTGTCGGTTTTCTATCGAAAAAATAGTCGTCACCCGATAATCACGCTTAAGGTTGCGACCACGCGGTTGACAAACTCGAATGGTAGAACCTCTCCGGTTGTTTTCCACCAGCGAGTATTAAGATCAACCGTTCTCACCTGCTCGGCTATTACCGAGCCGCGAACCGCAAAACCGTCGGGAATAGGGATCATTGTTTTGATCCCCGGCTTGATCGTGCTTGTTATGGGACTCACCACGACGATTCCTTTCCGGTCAGCATTAAATTTCCCGTGACTCAGCACCAGACAGGGACGCGCATCTCCTGATTGCTCTCTCCCACTTGTCGGGTTCAAATTGATTCTGATTACCTCTCCCCGTCGAATATTCATATCATCTCCTTACCACTTGGCCCGCTTTCAACGAAATCGAGTATATCTTCTGGATACTGAAAGTCTTCCGGAATGCTGGCCAATAGCTGATCGAGCGTCGGATTGCATGGCTTCTTGGTAATCACAAGAGCGTCCTTTGATTCTGTGAGTTCAACAACTGAATTCTCATTGAGTCCGAAGCTTTCAGCGATTTTGTGGGGAATTCGGAATCCAAGACTATTTCCCCATTTTTTTAGTTCGATATCCATGACGACAATCCCCGTTATGTTATTATACATTGTATAATAACATAACATAGCGCACCTAACATAAATCGGCCTATTCCTAGTTAAGCTAAGTTGAGGATAAGCCGAAACCCTAATTTTACCGCAGCTGGTTAGCTCTATTCTTCGTGGAAGTCATGACCAAATCTTCTTAGTCCGAACTAAAGTCAGCTAATGCGACTAACCCCCAATTTCAAAATCAAATTCAGGTTCGGGAGGAGATTCAATTTCTAAATCTTTAGCGTCCGGCAGGGGAGCATCATTGACAATAGAATCTTGTTCAGGCTCAACCTCACTCGGCGAATCACTTTCTGGTTGACAAGAGGAAATACTAATATAGTAATTGTTCTGGTCGCCTTCAATAATATCACCTTCTTGAGCGATATTATCAGCTTCAATCTTGATGTCATCGATATTAATATTATCTCCATCTTTGGTAACATTATCGGCATCAATGTTAACAATATCACCCTCATCAGTGATATTATCAGCTTCCATCTGATTAATATCGCCTTTGGCAGCATAATTATCAGGACTGTCTTGAGCCTTATCAACGACAAAATCTTCGACTAGATCGAAACCGAAACCGAATTTATTTTTGTTTGACATAGTTGATACTCTCCTAGAGAATTAATGAAATCAAGAAATGATTAAAGGGGTCTGTATTTGTCCAAGCCAAGTGCATAATCCACTAAGTTTTTATCTTGATGAGTTGCATCAGGAGCCAGAGCCTTTTTTAGCAAAGTTTTAATGTTTGCCAATAATTCATCTTCAAAATCAATCCAAAAAAGTCTCCGATTTTCATCAATAAAAGATGACTGAAGTAACCCTGTAAAACGTCCTGATAACTGCATTGAACGAGAGGTAATACCGGGGTTATCTTGTCCTAAAACTAGGTCGTAATTTTCTCGCCGTTCGGGTTGTGGAAAGATGTTTCCTTGACGATCTTGATAATTTCGGACAACCATAGGAGAAGGGGGGATATGAGGAAGGCGATCGCGCATAAGTTCGGTTAGGGTTGGAATCCCCGGTGAAAGACTTAGCAAGGTCTGGTAAACGTGCTTGTTTTGCTCCCATCTTTTGTTATCTTTAGGAATAGTGGGAGCGACTTCTAATAAACCAATACCATATTCGCGTAAATAGTCACCTGAGTCACCAATTTTACCAACAGGAAGGCGGTGGGTTTCATCAAGAATAACTAGAGTTTTAAGACGATCCTCGCCATTTTTTGTTTTGGTATTTGATCCTAATTCTAACACATGATTGAGAAAATTGTCAAGGAAAATAGGCCCAATGATTTTAGAAGAAGATTGGGATAAAGGTTGGCTTAAAATGACCAATGTTTTGTGATAAAGAATATCATCAAAGCTGAGTTTTTTGAGGTTGGGATGAGGTTCTGTATAGGTAAGTAAGTCTTCTTGATCTAACAGATCCTGAAAAATTTTAACCCCTCGCCGAGTCATGACTAATTCTTTATGATCCATGTAGAAAAAATTAGCAAGGCGCAGTTGTTGTTCTATTTTTTCTAGGAGGTTAGTTCTCTCCTGTAATTCCTCCTTTTTTTCGGGGGTTAGGTTTTGACTATTAAGATCAAGATTGATTTTATTTTTACCATTTTTTAAGGCCTCTTCAACTTGTTTAGGCATAGATAATAAATTGACTAAACTTCTGAGAGTGAGAGCGTCAGGAGGATAAAAGTTTTGCAATAAAACTAACAAATATTCAGCAATCGCAGCAGCATTATAAATAACTGCCAGTAAGTCACCGCTCATGCCTTCATACTGTGAGATGATCACTTGACATAGCATTTCAAAAAATTCTCGTCTCTCTGAAGAATTTAAGAGGTTTTCAAGAGGATTAAAATAGTATTCGCCACGAGGCCAACGACAAACGGAAATCTTAGGATCTTTTTCTTGAAGGTAAGCCGCTAAATCAGTAAAAGCGGCCCCTTCTTTTGTTCCTCTAACGCCTCCTTTGGCTTCTGAGATAATTACCGTTCCATACCATCTTAATGCGCCTGAAATTAGCCTAAATAAAACGGTTGTTTTACCCGAACCAATTGCCCCCCCTATAAACAAATGGCTATCAAACAGTGCAGTAGGAAGCCAGAAGGGAGTTCTTTCTTTACTATTAGGATAAGCGGCAGCTTGTCCTAGATAAATTTTATTTTCACTGGCTTTAATCGGGAAATCATCGGGGTTAGCGAGTACAGATTGAAGGTCAACAGAGATTTTTTTAGGTTTGCCTTGCTTATGGTTTTTATGAGTAGAAGGTGGGGGTGAGTTGGGATTAGGAAAAGGATAAGACATATTGGGTTTCTCCAGAAATTCACAATTTTTTTGAGTTATCCCCTCTTATTGAAAGAAGGGATATTTATTTAGCTTAACTAAATCTTAGGTAAGGGAAATTCATCTTCCCCATCTTCATAATCTGGGTTGCTGAGAGCTTGGTTGAACCAATCAACATCATCATCTAATGAGTTAAAGTCAAGAGATTTATTGAGCAAATAATCATCAGGTGAATCAATGTGACCAGTTATCTGATCTAATTTTAGTTCTAATTGCTGAATTTCTCGGCGAATTTCCTCCCGTTTTTGTCGATCTGGTTCCATTCTTAGATGATTATATTGATCGTCAATGCGTTTTATCAGAGCATCCACCTTTTTCTTTTTAATCTCATCAGTGTCTAGAGGTCTGATGTCATTATCTACGACTGTTACAACAGTCTTTGACCACCAACGAAATAGAAACCCTTGAAGAACAACTATAAAAATCAGAACTACTCTGTGAGAATCTAGCTGGTTTTGTAGAAAAGTCACAAAAATTCTCCAACCTAATTGATAATTAGAAGGGTTGTCGTTTTTAGACAATTCCAAAAGATCTCGTAATAAGACACAGAAATCTAGAACAACTGGTGCAAAAAACCACCAAAATGACACACATAAAATGGTGTAGGGAATCACATAGAACCAATTGATTTTGAACGCATCTCGATAATGGTGCATCCTTGGGTTATTCTTGAAAGTTAGCCAAACTTGCGCGACAGCAAAAGTATAGACAAATCCTATTAATATCGGCCAAAATCTTGCGTGAAATTTGCCTATTTCGTAGATAAAATTGTTGTTGACATAATCAACAATATGTAGCAGGTGTTTCAAAATACGTTTTTGGCTGTTAATGGAGCTTTGCGGAAACAAGCTAGACATGATTGATTTTACCTCAACTATGGGTGAAAACTAAAATTAAAGCTTTATGGTTGCTAATAGACACGGGTTAAGGGGAGGGGAGTGGTTTTTGATTAACATATAGAAAACTATCGTAAAGAACATTGGCACTATTTCTTGGAAATATCTACGGGAGAAGAACGTCTGATACCCATGGAAAATCTTTGATTTTGGCTCTCCAAGATTTCATGAATGACACCTTCCCAGCGAATCGCCTTAATCTTTAATTCAATCAAATGCTTTCTCGTTGACTGTCTGATGTTAGGATCACGGGGTTCTAACATAAACTCATAGTAGCTCTGAATTACTGAGTCGTTGAACGACTGCATCTCTAGTATTGTCTTCCTTTTTTTGCCAGCAAAATCAATGGTTTTAACCAGACGATTCGTTGCAGTTAGCAAAGCAATTAGCAAATTTTTTTTACGGGACTTTCCTTGTTGTTGATTTAATTGATCATAAACATCTTCTAACTGCCTCTCTATGTGGGCGATTCCTTTTGTTATTTGGCGAAAAGCAATCTCAACTTCTTCTAGATCATTAGGGTTTTTCCTCATTAATTCAACTAAGCGATCTACTCCTTTGCAAATGTCCTCCCTGGCTTTAGTTAAGCTTAATATCCGAAAGGTTATGTTATTCTCACCCTGCATAAACTGAACAAAGGGAGGGTAGGTAAATTGACCAGTTTCAGCAATTTTTTGTTGAAAAAGCTGTAACAATACAAGGGGATCAACTTTTGCCTCTTTGTCCCTCTCTTGATCTGACAAAACAGTAGTGCTTGGTGGTTTTTTCAGAGAGACATTTGTTGTGAAACCGGGATAAAGAGATTTCCCTGTTTCTTTAACATACTGGTGGTAAAGATAAAGGAGTTTTTCGTCCTCGTTTAAGTGATCCGCTACCAGTTGTTTTTGTTGAGGTGTGAGGTTTGGTTGAAGTAAAAACTTGAAGAGATTAACGTACATTTTTTTATCTCCTATAGTACGGACAATGTAGGGTCAATTCATGAATTGACCCTATAATTTATTAAGGGTTGTCATCATCAATAGCAGGAGGCTCTTGATTGTTCAATCCTTCCGCTACAGCATGAATTAACTCGTCAAAACCCTGTTTAGCGGTTGGATCGAAGGTTAAAGCGATGCTGGGCTTATTGCGATGCCGAACCGTCATCAGAATCGATGCACTGGAGAAAATAACGCTAAGGCTTGCAAACACAAGGGGGAATCCAAGCTTATCCCACTCTCTAGTGCGAAATTTACTACGAAAATTCCCCATAGAGGTACTAACAGCTTCTTGTCCGGCAGCAATTCCACCGTTTTCGGTAAAATGCTGGCTATAAAGGCCCCTTTTTTCCTTTTTAAGATATTCGAGACTACCACCCGACTGCTCAACAGTAGATTGCACCGTATCTAGTTGGTTTTGACCTTGCCCTCGCAGTTTCTCTCCGTTAGCTTCTAACCGTTTAGGCTTGAGACAATAGGGTAGATCTGCTGTAGGTATCTTGTCAAAGTACTTTGAAGGTACTCCGTGGGGTCCATGTAATTTTTCGTAGAGACTAGATGTTTTAGGATCGTAAAGTTTCTCCGATTTGCCCCGTTCTGGTTGATATTCAGCCGTTTTTGTGTCGCAAATGTTTTGAGCGACTTTCGCCTGCTTTAATACTCGTTCTCCTTCAGCTATGTTTCGGCGAGGAGTGGCATAGAGATGTTCTTCTACTACTTTGTCGGCGTAGATCTTAGATAATTGAGCGGAGTTAGTCAGGATTTCCGAGCCAACACCCGAAATCAGCGTTAAAACGACTTGTAAGCTGATATTACTGGCCAAAGCTGCATTAGCCCACTTGCGACTGGCAGGATTAGCATTGGAGGCCGCTGTCGAGGTATAGTTCCCTGCTGACTGAGACAGGAAGAAGACAATTCCAGCACTCATCACCCCTGAAACTCCCCCACCGACACCAGCATAAGCTATAGGAACAACACCGACTGTATTCCACATATTAGAGATTGTTTGTATTCCAGCAGTTAGTTTTGATTCCTTTTTGATCGCATCTGTGACCATAACGTCCCCGTGGAGGTCACGGGGATTGACGCGGACCAACTCAGAATTGAGAACTTTTTGCCAGAAACCGATTGTTTCAGGTGATAGATCGCCGTTTTTTGCCTTCTCTACCAACTCTGGATCATTCTGTTTCATCCAGTCGAGGAGTTTCTGGGGATTAGAACGATGATCCTCCAGAAAGTGATCCCAGCTCTTATAGGGAAAAGGAGGAGGAGTTTTATCGTCTCCAGGAAACGCAAAAGTTGTTTTTGTCATCTTATACCTGCTCAAAAAGCAGCCTCTTTAACGTTGTTTCAGATTGTAACTTAAGATTCCACTTTTGTGAACAAGCAATTGTACTTGGGTGCGAAATGCTTATGTGGCAAGCTTTTTCAGGAGTTCATAGATTTTATCGGTTCTCTCAATTGTGTGATTGGATTAGTTTTTTCTTGTAACTAACAGGTTACAACCTTGCCGAGGTGAAAACAATCCAACCGAGAATTAAAGATGATATTCCCTCTCAAAGGCAGTAACCTGTAAACTAGATTAATAATCCCTCGTCCCCGAAGTGACCCAATTATGCTCAAAGACTATTTCAACTTTCTTATTACCTACTTGCTCTCTAGTCAATCAGAAATCGCGAAGGGGGCTAAAACAAGTCGTGCATCAGTTAATCGTCTTGAGACGGAGGAGATTGCCAAGCTTGCCCTTGACATTGATCAGGCTAAGGCGTTGCATGACTATATTGCTACACAAGAAATTCAAACGAAGGGTCTTAGTAGTCAGGAACTTGAAACTAAAAGCAACCAAATCGAAGACATACAAGACAAGCCCAAAAAATACAAAAAAACTAACACTGAGGGAGAACAGAAGGTAGATGGTATTAAAGAGGCCAGAATTCTTCGTGAGCTTTTCAAAGAAATACCTCGCCACGAGGGGATTGAGGCCGCTGGACATTTATCTGATGACTGTTCTTATATTCGTGTATCTCATCGTCTCTATCCCATACTTCTAAATATTGTGACTATTTTAGAGTTAATGGAAGAAAAAGATGCCTTAAGAAGTTTTGAAAATATTATGCGAATACTTCGTAGCGATCTTAACGGATTAAAAAATAAACTTCTATCGTCCCAAGATTCTGAAGACCAATTGAGAGTATTAATTGAATCTATTGTTCCAGTTAAAGAGCATCAAATTATAAAAGCAAATAGACAGAATCTCAATATGCCTCTAGAAGAGTTCAAAAATCGTGAGCAAAAATTGAAGGAAAACCTGGCATTGCCAATTGGTTTACAAGAAAGACTAAGTATCAAAGAGATGCTTACCAAAACCTATAATAGACTCAGAACAAGTGGTAAACTTAGCTTTTCACGGTCTGAAGCAATTTCTCTTTTTTTAAGTACTTTTGTCAAGACTAAAACCCAAAAATATCAAATCCCTTTAAGCCTTAGAGTCACAAAATATCAATCTATTCCTTTATCAATTGATATACGACAAGAATCTAACTATAAGAAAATATACGAAGAGATTTTTAACGAAATTGCTTTTCAAGAAGAATTAACACTGGCAAACTTAGAAATCAATAAAAAGATTACGCAAAACAAGAATATTAGCAAATACAAATCTAAGGCAGTTGAACTATTCATAACATATTGTACTTATTATGATAAATCTTTTACTGATAACTCTCCTGAAGAGTTAGAATGGACAAGTGTGTCCAATGGCACTTTTTTAGAGAATGCCATAGCAAGTATTATGATACACATGGGATTAAAAGACGAACTTCAAAATATACATTTTTTGGCTTTTCAAGACGTTAACTCTGACCCTAACGGTTTGATAGAAAGCACAGTTATTTTAAAGAGTGGTTCGCAGCTATTTGTTGGCTATTGGGTTGATAGAGATAGCGTTATCTGTAACTTACAGTCCGTTATTTCAGCAGCCTTACAATGGCTATCTAGTGAATCAAGAAAAGAAGCAAATCAATCTGATACCTTGAATATAGAACTTTATAAGGAAACATTAAAAGTCTTGTCTAGTATTCGACTGAAGCTTTTTCAAATCAGAACTTCATTCAATAGCTTTAAATCATTTAATACTACAAATATTTATATCAACGATCAAGGTGCTAAAGACGACATTAAGGTTGTGGAAGGAATTATTAAAGACGCTCAAGAACAACTTAATAAGCTTCCCCGACCAACCAATAATATAGACTATTACCTACCTTATCGTCTTCAACTAAAGCGCTGTGTTTTTCATGCTAAATTAATTTTACTTAGAAAAAACAACGTTCATGGAAATTTACCTAAAGCTGGATCAGGAATTGAGAATTTATCCGCTATACTCGCAGAATATCAAAATAATATAAATATAAATTCTCAAAATCATGAACCTTTACCATTGGAAAGTAATGAACTATTACCATTAGAAATTCTGCTAAATGTTGAAAGGTATCTCTATGAATTTTCTACGGGTGAGGGCGACTTTGTATTTAACAAATCCCCTTTAGAAAAACAAAGTACATTGCAGGAATATGTTAAGGCTATTCCTGAAATTATTGGACATACGAAATTTTACAAAGAACCAGGAATGGATATTTATCAATCGCTTGCAGAAATTAATGGGATTATTGCAAGACTAAACTTTTATTTACTTGACTTTGAAGACTTTGAATATTCTGTAACTCCCTTAAGTCGGGAAGAAATACTGGAAAACACAAGAGGGCAATTTCTAACAGCTTGTTACCATTCTCTAAGAATAGGTTTTCGGGCAAGAGCTTCGCGCTGGGTTGCCTATGCTGGTCGTACCTCCCTTCGATTAGGGAAAGCGCGTGAAGCCCAAGAAGCAGTCAAACTGAGTAAAGCTATTATTGACCAAAATCCTAATATTATTAGTCCTTTAGAAAAAGATGGTTTATTATCAGAAACTGCTTTGTTAGAAGGAGAATTAGCTCAATTTAATGGTGAAATTAAAGAGGCTTTAACTCACTTTTTTTATGCTTTAATAGGAGGTGCTTCTCTTGGGCTAAATCGTCGTGTTTGCGATGCTCTTTATGGGATTGGTAAGTGTTCTGAACACGAACAAATTAAAAATACTTTAGTCAAACATATATTAGAAGGTGATAATCTACTCGCTAAGTTAATCAATAATGAAAAGCGATTTGATAAAGATCGGTTTAACCCCCACAAGATTAATGTACTAGATGAATCGGGGAATCTTCTTAGTGACTTAATTTTAAACGAAAATTTAACTTGGGCTGATGCCTCTTCTCTATTTTTTAACGCAGCACAGAGTATGTGGCAGAAATGGTATCAAAAGCCTGGTGTTCATCCTGTCGCTAAGATGATTGAAGAGCGTAAATGGCTTGCATTTAAATTACAGTCTGATATATAGCCCTTTTCACGTTAATGAGGTATCGACAAGTTATGCCAACAAAGAGTTTAAGCTCCTTGCCCATAACTCATTCTGATGAAAACTGCTATAAATTTCCACGTTCCTCTATTTTATTACTAAAAGTAGAAACGATTGAAATCGTCAATTTCCACTTATTTTGGGACTGACATCACCCTTAGACTCCGAATATTCTGAAATTAGCAAGTAAACACGGCTTCCCAATTTCAGGAAAAAATTATGAATCTACGTTCTGTCAAGACTATCGTATTAAGTGGTATAGCCCTGTTGGTGGCAACTTTGCCCAGCCTCGCTCAAATTCCAATAGAGCCGATCCGTCTGACTACTGCTACTCGCTTCAATTGTGGTCCCCACCTAGAAACATATATAGTTCGTTCGCTAGATAACCGACGGGGAACTGGGATTCGTTGTGTCAAATTCAGTAAAGGACAGCAAGGCTCAAGCATTCCCCGTCTGTCCTGGTACGGGGAAGGAACCTGGGAAGGGGCTACCTACCGTCATCTGGGACAGGCGATTGACCGAGGCAGAATGTTAGTCGGGTTTGCGTCCGACATTCACGGTAACGGGGAGGATGCTAACTTCAACTATCCGGGTAATCTCGAGATCCGAACGGTCAGACCAGGAGTGATTCGAGTGACTGGGGCTTGGAATGAGGAGTGGCGTTCGGTTTCTTCTGTTAACTACAACCCCTTACCCCGTCCCAAAACCTGCGGTAAACAGAATGGTGGTCATTTCAATCAATATCAGGTAACTGATTTGACGGGAAACCGCAGAGGCAAAGGTCTGCGCTGTATGCTGAAAGAAGGTCCGGCCAACACAACCTGGTTCGGTAATGGGGATTGGGATGGCAACACCTATTCCCACCTGGGGACTATCGGAAAGAATGGCTACGGGGCCGGAGATATCTGTCCACCTGAGCGAGTCCATGCCACTATTTTCGGAACAATCTGCAATAATTTCGACTACGGTTCCCTTACTTTCACCCCTACGCGCAGTGGTTTCAATGTTAACGGTGCTTGGAGTGAGAAGTGGTTATTGGTCAGGTGATTTGGCCGTGAATTTCAATTAAAAAAGATCCGGGTGAGCTAATGTTCGCCCCGACCTTTTTTGTCGTAATTATTTGATTAGAACTTAACCATTGATAGCAGGAGCAATCAGAGCCACAGGAGCCTGTTCACTACTAGCTAAGTCTAAGAGAAAATGGATTATTTAAATCCTTTTATAACCCCTATTATTCGAGTTCTTGAGGTTCAATAACCAACTTAATTCCCTGAATAATTAATTTGATTTTTTCCCAAGAAAGTCTTCCGATAGACTCCGTTAAAAGACGTTTATCAACCGTAAAAACCTGTGAAACATTAACAACACTGGATTCAGGTAAATTCCCTTCACCCTCATTCAATAAAACATTACCAATAGCTTTTGCTCGTCTCAAATTGGTTGTTAATGGACACACAATAACCGTCCCAATTTGTGACTGATTCAGAGCATCATTTCGCACCACAACACAAGGACGAAGATAAGCAGGTTCAGAACCTTGTGGTTCTCCTAAATCAATCCAATAAATCTCACCTTGAAAAATCGTCATATTTACTCAGATAATTGGCGTTGATGATGGCGTATTCCCTCTAACATCAAAGTTTCTGATTCATCCGATCCATCACTATAAGCTTCATTCCAACTATCCATTAATACCTGTTTAGTTATTTTTTGATTATTCAATCCTAATTATTGATGTAACTTCTCCAATAACCATTGTTTATCTTCATTTCCCCTGATTCAACGCCTAAGACAACTAAAAATAAAACAGAAACAGCAAGTAGTATTTATAAAGGAATATGAGTAATCCGGTCTTGATAATCTTGGGCATCGCCTAATAAAGCAATGAGAATTAAATTCTCAATAATCTCTTTAATTGTTGCTTTAGGACGCAAGACAAAAATCCCTGGACTATGACGACTTTGTGCCAGATGATCAGCTAAATGAACAGGCATAGAAGTCCGATTATTTGTGACTAAAATAAAGTGATTTGCTTCGCACCAAATTAAAATTTCTGGGTCTAAGGTGCTTTTCGACGGAACACCAGGTTCGCCAATCATCCAAACCGTTAAATCAGAGTGACGGCGCAATAATTGCTCCCGATACAGCTGCGGTAAATTTTCATCAATTAGATACTGAATACTCATTGATATTTTCTGCTGCTATTTCTGCCTTGAATTTCCGCATTTTCTCCACAAAAGCGGGAGGGTTTAAATCCTGTTCTTGTTCTCCTTTTTGACAATGTTCTAGCCATTCTGCCAGATATTGACTAACTCGGTCTTTTTCGTGCAGGTAATAGAGAATAGTGGCATGGATTTGTTCTAGGGTAAGGGTAGGATAAATTTGCCCGATTTCTTCAGGGGTACGGGCGCGGTAAATGTATTCATATAAGATAGTTTCAATGCCAATGCGGGAGTTTTTTAAGCGAATGTCATTGGGAGTCAAAAAATTAAAGTAGTCTTCGAGTTGCATCGGTTAATACTCCTATTGATAAATTCGTACTTTTTTGTATCATCAATCAAGCCAATAAATCTCTCCTTGAATATTATGATTCTAACAACAAAAAAGCACCCCCTCGCGGGAGTGCCTTTTCGTTCAGACTAGGAATTAACCATTGATAGCAGGAGCAATCAGAGCCACAGGAGCCTGTTCGCCACTAGCTAAGTCTAAGGGGAAGTTATGTGCATTACGCTCGTGCACTGAGAGGGGGACAAGCGAGCTAGAAGGTAGATAGGGCAAGCGATATAGCTCTTTGTCCTTTGATGTAATCCTTCAACCGATAGCGGCTAATTTGCATTAGCTCTTCTATATTTTTTTGGAACATTTGATGTAGCTGTAG
>NZ_JADBVM010000101.1:0-9677 GCF_020244875.1 Microcystis sp. M44BS1 | reverse complement strand
GATACTAAACGTCGGGACATATAAACAGTTATAAGGTTGGTCAGGGTTGACCTGTTAGATTCAGTCGAGGGACTGAAGACCTTACTAGGCGGTTATTTCAGGCATTCGGTTCCTTATTTCATGCCTAAACGTTTCGCACCTTTGCTCCTATTATATCAAAGGCGATCGCGGCTGTGTCCAACTTCATTTATCTTCACTTTGTTTGATCGCAAATAATGGTAGAATTAAAATCTGGAAGCTAAAACTTTAGAATGATTGAGTAAACACTTTTTTAGGATAGCGATCTACTGATGCAACGGGATGAGGTTCTAGCAATTGTCAGAGCTAATCAGGAGCAACTCCAGCAGGAGTCAAGTCTCTCGAACTCTTTGGTTCGGTAGCGCGAGACCGAGCTAAGCCTGACAGCGATGTAGATTTTTTAGTTGATTTTTCTCGTCCTGTAGGACTTTTTGGCTTATTTTGCGTCCAACATTACTTAGAAGGAATTCTGGAATGTTCAGTCGATTTGGGAACTGTTAAAGATCTCAGAGAACATCTGCGAGAACCTATTTTACAAGAAGCAATTCGTGTCTTCTAGAGAATGGTTATTGCGGGTGCGGGATATTAGCTGTGTGAGGAGTGTCAACTCTACATCTAATTCATTCCTTACTCCTTTTAAGCAGATATTTAAGCAGAGACTTAATCTCAACTAAAGAAGGAACGCCACGCAATAAGGGAATGTTCTTTTTAAGGATTCGCATACCTTCTCTCAGAAACTTAGCCTGATATAAATAATTGGGTTTCATCGGCTGTGGACTGGGTGCCCTATCATTATAGACATCAATGAATAATTCTAGCCATTCTTTAATAATTAATCGGTGATCGAATTTTTCTCTGATAAAGTTTATCCCATTTTGACCAAATTGCCTAGCTATGTCAGGATTATCCAATAAGTAAAGAATATTTCTGATTAAATCTCTATCACTCCTTCCCAGTAACCCCGTTTTACCATGAACTACAGTGTCGAGCAATCCCCCTTTAGCAGCGGAAACGACGGGCGTACCGCAAGCCTGAATTTCCACCCCACTGATGCAGAAAGTTTCTGTACTTCCTGTAGGACTGACAACTCCCACGTCAGCAGTTTGCAAAATTTCAGTTTTCTCAGCACCTAGCAAGCCAGAAAAATGAACAGATTCTATTACATCACCATTCTCATCAGAAAGAAAGGGGCGTATGTAATTTGCTTCGTAAGTTTCTTCTGCCACTCCCCATTTCCCTAATTTTTGATTGCGGTTGTAGACTTTGCCACTGCCAATTACAATTAGCTTTGCTTCTGGCTTTTTCGCGAGGATGTGAGACCAAACTCTAGCAAGTACATGGAATTGTTTTGCCGGATCAAGACTTCCAAGATATACAACCATATTTCCTTGTTTTATTATATCATTTTTTGAGGCATAAGTTTCAATATTAAATGGGTGAAAAATTCGAGTTGACTTTTCAAAAATTCTGTGATCTCGATACATATCTAATTCTTCTTGTCCGACACAGACATGGCACTTAATTTGCGAACAATCTACCATTCGCTTTAATTCTTCGATAGTAGGAAAGTTATCAGACCGAGCTATAGCTTTTATCTTCAAGCTGCATAACTTTTCATAGAGATCTTGAGTTAAAAATGAAGATCTAAAAATAAATATATCACATCCTTGATCCTCGCTTTTTACTGCTGCATCAACGGCATCAACTATATGACAAGATTGTAAAGATGGCGGCAATAATTCGGTAATGTTGGCAAGCAGTAAAATTTCAAGTCTGTCTTGATAAAATTTATTCAAATAATAAGCTGTAGCAATTTCAGAAAACTGAGTACCGCCAATGCCAGGATTCCCTTTTTCTGGGAACCTGCAATCGACATTGGGATAGCCTTCGTTTTGGACGTAAAATCCTACTTTAATTTTTTTTGTCATTGCTTTAGATTTTTTTGCCTATCAAATAAAACATATTTTTATAAATGGGACATTCAAAGTGATTCCATTTAAAATTTGGTAGTTTACTTTCGAGTGAATTAAAGTATTCAACATTATTGAAATCATGGAATTTAGGTTGGTATGCAATTAGTACATACTTAAATTTTGAGATAATAGGCTCAAACTCTTGTCTAAGATCGTATGGACATTCACTCAAAGACCATGTAGCCATAAAGAGAGATTCATCCAAATCTATAACATTATCACTAACATTAGATGCTGCTCCAGAGAGCCATTTCAGGTTACTTAACGTTTCTGTATTAGGACAAGGTAGAAAAACATTTTTCAGATAAAATTTTTGAATGGCACACATTACTGGAAGATCGTAAATAAAATACTTGTTCGTATATCCAAGATTTTTTAAAAGTCTAAAAAAACTACCATAGCCACCACCAAATTCAACAATTGATTGGAGATGTAAGACATTAATATTTGTGTATTCCAAGAGTCTAATCAAATGATATCCGTGCTGAATCAGCAGTGGACTGCTTAAAGGATAAGAGGTATCTAAAAATGGTTTTCCCACAGGGGATTCAGTAAGTGCTTTCTGAATAGCTGCCGTAAATTTATCGGAACTGAATATGTAGTTTAAATACTGAAATGAGAGTCCAAATTGATTTGGGTGTACTGTCCCAGCAATTCTGGGAAATCTTAAAAATTCTGATGGGTTGTTCTCTTTAAGAGAAGATATTATTTCATCACCATAGCTTCTCCATGCCTCAGATATTTTTGAATCACTAATAGTGAAATTCATCTCTTCTATCAAATTATCAACAAAATCAAGTTTTGGAGCCTTGTAATTGTTGATTGATTTTGAAATCATTTTTCTCTTCAAAGAGTTTAATTTTCTTACAATCAAATTCATATTGTTGTTTCCCGTAAATGTGTGCCTTGATAAATTACCAGTTAAAGTGTTTCAGGCGAGTTACTAGATCGACAAACAGAGGTTGCGTGGGATATCTGTGTCACTATGCTTGTGGATCTTCACAAAAACATTACATCATACTTAGACCAAAAAGTCAATAAACAATTCTAAATAATTCATAAAAACCTTGTAAGCCTTCAGTTTACCACAGCGAACTCGATTTAATTTAACACTTTAGTTTAAAGTTTAAAGATTGAGACCGTACTTTTTAATATGCAAGTAAGCACCAAGACCAAATCCTACTCCGAAAAAATCACTTGAACTGTATCCTCCAGAAAGTAGCAGTAAGGTTGCCCACCCGAAAACACCTGGCAGTACGGTTAGGATGGAGGTACGTTTTCTAGGTTCTAAGGTTTTTGGTTTCAAGACAGCCTTAATGAATAAGCTAGGGAACTTAATATATAAAACATAGACACAGGGAATGAATAAAACTAATCCTCCCTTAAGTAAAAATGTCAAAATTCCTATGTGAGTCCAAGGAGCCTGGGGAGCCATAAATGAACGAAAATTAGCACCAATTCCTCGACCCAATAACCAATCTATACCCTGTAAACTTTCAATCATCTCAGTTGCTTCTTGGATTCGCGCTCCACTTGACTGCTGTGCTGATACATCACCAAAAAATCTACCAAATAGTAGGCTCTTTTCAAGAAAAGATATAAGATTAAATATAAAATCACTAAAGATAGCAAAGAAAAGTAAGGTACAAAGTAAGAAAAATATTGGAATTAATCGCCTCAAGCGTAAAAAAGATAGCTGATTAGTAATTACTCCATTGTCAACTCTGTAGGATAAACTTAAGATTGCAGAAGCCACTACAGCTAGTATGGCTAGAGTCGAACTTCGCGTAGCGGCGAGAAATGATACAGAGTATACATGAACCAAAATTGATGCCCAGATTGAAATTGCCCATCTCCAACCCGATCTAGACAAAATACCGATAGAAATTCCAGAAGGTATCATTAGTAAAGCAGACCAAGGAAATCCTATCAGATCTAATGACCTATCTTTAATGCCAGCAGCAGCTAGATGTAGCCTTACACCAGCCTGTGACATAGAATAGTAGACTAAAAAAGTTGCAGCAATTATCAGTACCAGTAGTTGCAATTTAGGATAGTAGGATTTTACTATTAAGCGAAACATTGCCAAGCCTAGAATTGGTGCCTGCAAAACCAATATATCACCTTTGATAATATCAAGACTATTGCCGTAAACTCGCCAGCCTATCAATAGATAAATAAATACTACTGCTCCGTAAATAATTGCTATTTTTCCCGAAAGCAAACGTCGGAATTCTTCGTCAAAAAAGAATGCCGTACCGCCAGCAAGTATTAGCATAATGATTGACAAACCACTTGGCAAGACTTGACCGCGATCTTCCATAGCAATGCTTGCGTTAACGTAACTAGGATAAATATATAAAAATAAAATAATATAAAAAATCACAGTGGCGAAAATCTGGCTAATAAAACTAGACTTCCTCCTGGGAATTGTGTTCATCGACACGGGCTGAGCTTTAATCATAACTGAGTACTCCTAAAATTATTATCATTCTAAACGTACTCTAGAAGAGTCTGGAAGGCTACCTTTAGTTGCTCGATTGAGTGGAGCCGACTATACCCGTCAAAATCCGGCTGTATTTCCTGGTAGCCTGTAGCCAGTTGCTCGTACAATCGTTCCAGTGCCTCAAGACACTGAGTGGTATTTCCTTCCTCAACAGTATACCCCAAATCGAACTTCTCAACCCGTTCGCCTATGCAATAGTTTTTGCTGGCTATTACTGGCTTCTGAAACAGTGCTGCTTTAGTTAGGGTATTGCTACTGTAGGGAAAATTTCTACGGACATTTAACACCACATCACATACTTTAACTAAGGCATTATATTGAGATTCATCGGGAATTCGAGTCAAGTGGAAAAAGCAGTTGTCTGGCTGTTCCTTGATAAATAACTGAAATCGAGCGAGTTCCTCGTCTGTAAACCCCTTCTCCGCTAGTGAACCAGCAAAGACGAAGAACCAATGATCAGGCGCTTGCCGAGACATTTCTAACAGAATTAAAGCTCCTTTTCCCGGATCTATCATTCCTAATAAACCAACTATCTTCCTGCCAGCAGCTTTGACATAAACTTTTTTGGAAATTTCATAATCCAGATCAGGCGGGGATTCATCAGTGAAGTCAGGAAAGACAATGACTGGCTTGCCAAGAAGTTGAGCTTGTAGCTGCGAGGTAACTCCTTCATCGAGAATTGCCATAGCTTTACAGTAGGGAGATAGAAACATTTGGAAGCGTTTGAGCCAGTCAAATCTAGTGATTGCCAATCTAGTGATTGAAAATTTTGGTGGAACCCGTATAGCAGGACAGAAATTGAGACCAGACCAAGCAATAGGAAAAATTGTCTCTCTGTTTAGTAGAAAGATATTTCTATTAAATATTAAATGACCAAGTTGAGAGCCGTGACTTCTGAGGTCAGCAAAAAAGACGAGATCGGGTGTTTTGTCCAGTTTACTAGCAATTTCTCGAATTCTTTTGGTTAAAATTTTCCACCGAGCAAGACCTAGTAAGGTATTGTACAACTTACGCCATCTGTGGGATTGAGGGTAAGGGATTTGGCTAATTGCTGGCTCTGGCAAATCAAATGAGTGAAAGCGGTCTAGAAATTCTGGACAGTGGCTGGCTACCCACTGGCTTACCTCTTCAGGTTCAGGAGACAGAGCGATGACTTCATATCCCAACTCCAGGAGAGTTTTGGCAAAAATGTTGAAGTAGGTAGGGTGATGGCCACCCCAAATAGAATCGACTAGAACAATAATTTTCATGATCTTTTATCCTTTGTTCATACATTTCGATGATACAGCTACAAACATACCGGGAATGCCTATATCATTCCCAAGTAGTGGCTCAATCTGACCACGAGAGCGCAGTCGAAACCAATTATAACCACATTTTTTAAGCATTAAGATAATGTCTGAAGGATAATAGCCAAGTGCTTGTGAAAGATCGTAAGACATTTCTATTAAAAGTCTAGAGATTTGCTGAGATTGAAACATCTTTAGCATTCCCTTAAGTACAAAATACTCTCCCCCTTCAACGTCTAATTTCATCAGATCGATATGATTTATATTATGAGATGCTAACCAGCTTGCACCTTCAAATAGCTGAATTTTAACTTTTTTAAATTGATTGGGATCAGCGGCAAAATGAACAATATCTCCCAAAGAGTTGTAGACTTCCATACCAGATTCGCCTGCATTGAAATCTACTATCTCATCTCGCTTCCCCAAACCTGCCTGATATATTGCTAGATTTTCAAGCTGATTTAATTCCTTATTTCTTTTTAGCAAATTAAATGGAAATTCACCAGGCTCAAAAGCAATAACGCGACCTATGGGAGTGACAAGTTTAGAGAAAAAGAGAGAAAAATATCCAACGTTAGCACCAACATCTAAAACAGTTTGTCCTGGTTTTAAGTATTTGCGAATGAAATCGAGTGAATCCCTTTCAAAAACAGCCGTGGTATATGCTCTACAGAAATACATATCTGGATGAATAACCATTGGCAAGTCAATTCCTGGCATTATATCTACTAATTCTTTATCTATACTTTTTGCCTCTTCTAACTTGATCTGATTACTGTGAAAAGTTCTTTGTAACTCTTTGTCTGCATTTCTTGCTTCTTCAAAATCCAACTTTTGCTGATCAGCAAGCCTTTGATAGTATCCTTTTTTAAAAGTTCGATAAGCCAGAAAACGCATGACTTTTCTGGGAAAAAATTTTAATTTTTTAATCATTGCTGGGAAAGAACTTAAACTTTTCATGATTACAGAGCCTCCTTTTTAAAATTAGCGATGTGTTCTTCACTTAGTTACGGAAGAGAGATAAATTTCTAGTTAAGTATTGTAGCATAGTTAACAACCCGACAAATAGATCGGCAACTTTAACCTTGAACAAGTCAAGCTTTTTTGTATCTCTAACATATAAAACGTTTCCATGCCAAGGTACAAAGGACATTCTTGAAAAGCCGTGAAGCGTGAGAAATGAATCAATTTCATCGTACAAACAGCCTCCTTCATAGATTGCCTGTTTACTAACCTCTAGTTCTATAGCTTTAATTCTTGTAAGAGTTCTATGCGCTCCTTTAAGTACCTCTAATTCGGATCCTTGAACATCAATTAATAAGAGATCGGGATAAATATTATTCTGACTTAAGAAAGAATCTAAAGTTATACTATTAAGATTGAAAATCTCTCCAGTCTCATGAACATCTGACCAATTTTTTTTAAGAAGATTAGTAGCTTTAAATATTGAGCTTGAAGCTCCTTGATTTGAAAAAACATGGAATTGATATTCTAGGTTATCCTGAGAAGTCAGAAGACAATTAAAAGCTTTGTGTATTGTCTGTGATTCTGTTCTTTTTTTTAGATTTTCTTGGAGAAGTTCAAAGGTTTTCGGATCAGCCTCTACCCATACAACATTTTGAATATTTAACTTCTCATAAGCTGGAGCTTCCTGACCCAAATGAGCACCTACATGAACCAATGTGTAAAATTTAGTATCCTTAGAACTTTTAGAATTTTTATCAACCCACTGAATTATATCCTTATAAGGATATAATTGTTGACCTAGTTTTACTATTTGAGTCTTTACAGATTTGATTATTCTTTTCATTTTGGATGTAATCCTTAGTTTAGTATTTATTTGTATTTAATGTTTGTATTAATAATGTCCCCAATTCCTAGAAAACGAAATAATAACTTATCAGAAATTCCAAACTTGATTAGAAATAGCGAAATTGCTTTTCCCAATGTTTTCCAGTAATATCCGTAGCCCAGATAAGCAATTTCGAGACGAGGAATTAATAGAATTGCAGCCAGATAAAAAACAGCTATTGAAGCAATTTGTATCATTGAGTTTGCTTTTTCAATGTTTAGCATCAAGTGAACTCCAGAAGCTATGAACATCAACAATAAAGACGAGTATAGAGGTCTGATTAACCAGCTACTAAAAGCAATCAAGTCCATCTTAGGCTTAAGACGGCGAGACAAGTAAATTGTTCCAACGAGCGTCATTAATTGTCCTATTACTGCGTATTGGAAACCAAATACTAAAGCAAATAGAACAACAAAGGGGAGAGAGCCCAAACCGATAATCATGTGATAAATCCAGTTCCCTTTTGCATCTCCCTTACTCAGTCCGAAGATAAATGGTACTATAGCATTGCCATGATTATAACCTACCCAACAGAAAATAAATAGCTGAAAACTAGCTTGGCTAGCAAATTCTGCATTGACTAATTTTGTTAATATTGCTGGTCCAGCAATAATCAGTCCTGAATAGATAAAAGCTGCTAGTAATCCAATAAACCAGCGCATACGTTCTTCTATTTGTTCAGCTACTTTATCTAATTTATCACCTTGAGATGATAGCATGGGAAATAGGTAAGAAGACTGTCCTGCTAACATTCCATGAACTGTTAGATAAATCCTTTGACCAAAAGTGTAAAATGGTAAAGATGAACTACCAAATACAGAAGTTAAAAAGATTTTATCAAAACCATCAAAGAACACAGCTTTAATTTGAGTCAAGTAAACCCATTTACCAAACGACCAAAGCTCAATAAACATAGCTTGATGCCAGGAAGGACGTGTCAGAAATCCAAGTATTTTAGTGACTATAAATCCTGTACACAAGCAATTCAAGCAAGACAAAGCTAACTGAATTATTCCCAAGGTTAAAATATTGGGAAAGGCTTTCAGTAAAGTAATTCCCAAAATACCATTGGCTAACAGGAAAGTAGTACTAAGCTTAGTCTGCCAGTCAAATCTTTGAAGAGAACTCAGAAATATACTAAAATAACCAGTGATTTGTTGTAGTAAAAATGCTGAACCTAATAAAATAACGTACAAGCGGCCTGTATCAGCATTGCCTTCATATTTACTCCATTGAACAATCCAAGAAGAGCCAAAAGTAAAAAGACAAAATCCAAACAATCCAAACGCCAGAGAAGTTGTAAAACAAACACCTGCTATTTTCTGAATTTCCTGAGAATTATTTTCTTCATAGGCTCGACTAATCAATCTTATTGCAGCAGTCCCCAGCCCCAAACCACTAAAGGTGTTGTTGATGCCAACAATAGCAGCAATGGCAATGGCAAATCCAGCCTCCGCTTCTCCCAACCAGCGAATCGTTAACCCAGCAAAAAGGAATCCTAGAATAGCTGTCATGAGAGAACCAATGGCAGTCCACTTAGAATTATTAACAGCTTTGGCAAGTAGATCGCTCAACTAAGTAAACTCCTTTTTGATACCGCTCTAATTATATAACATCAGCGTTCTTAAATATAGCATCCATTTGCAGTATTTCTGAAGGATTTTCATGGTATCGCCATTCAAATCCCTTGCCAACCATAATATATTTATTCTCTTCTAGTAGTTTGATGATTTCCCATAAATAGGGTTGATCTCGATAAAACTGACGAAATGATAATTCAATCACTAAGTATTTAGATTTTTTGGGGCTCTTCGTTACTCTTTATGCTAAATCAACAGACAAGATGCCAAGACAACATACTTCTAACCCAAAAATTCCGAAAGTTTCTCAAGCCATAGCCTCTCCGTTTTATTAGTTTAAGTTTATTGTTGATTCCCTCGACCACCCCATTCGTTGTCCTTCGCTCGAAATAACTAATTATTTCTCCAAACCAGTTTCGGATTGTTTGACAACTCTTGGTAAAAACACTGGAGGATTTT
>NZ_JADBVM010000100.1:0-16554 GCF_020244875.1 Microcystis sp. M44BS1 | reverse complement strand
TAGGGGGGTATTTTGTTCGGTGCTAGACTGATATTTGAGTAAGCCAGACAGGAGCCAGAAAAAGATATTTATCAGAAAAGTCATGAGCAAGCTAGAGGTTTAAAGACTGAGCGGGTTCCAATTATTTTTATTAATAAATATAGCGGTTCTCGCATCTGTGCGGCACACTTAAACCTTTGCTGATTAAGCTGTTCAGGATCGGGAATGTATTGTGAATCAGAAACGCTATATTTTACACAATTCATACCAGGTAAGCAAGAGAGCTACGCCACTACTACTGAATCATTACCACTTGTTTTTTTTTGAGTGCCTAGAGCTTGATTAGATTAGATGTCCAACGGGCTATATTTACTAACAGATGTCGGTGTTGTTAATGGATCAAGGCTTTGCCAGATAAGAATTGCCAACAGTTTTCTCTTCTTGCTTCGGCTCTTCCTCGGATTGGATAGTCAGTAAGCATTTATACGAGTCACAACAGTTGCCGATATTGATATTTATAGGCGTGTGATGTGATCCGAGGAAATATTTATTGGGCATGACAACAGAACCATGTAGTTTTATATAATGCAAGACCCTATTGTGATCCTCTCGAACCTGAACCAGCCAAACAATGGAAAAGTTTTTATTTATATAGGTTTATTGCAGATATTTAAGAATTGTGTGCGATTGCCCCGTCAAACCTTTAATCGTACTAACTCTGAGTGGCCAAAGCAAGGTACAATCAAGTTGTGAGTAAGTTTTTCCAGCAAGAGGGAAAAGCGATGAAACTCAAGGGAAAGACGGAAAGTAACTTCAGAAGCCGCAAAGCAGAACGGGACACCACAGAAAGTTCTTTGCAAGAAGCTGGCTTAGAGTCTAACTCAGCTATTGATTCGCTGGTAAGGGGAGTGCGCCACCGCCAAAATCGCCTTCAAGTCCTTTTCTTGGGCATAAAACTGGGGATTCCGGGTTCGGAAAAAGCTTTGAATAACGCCCTCTTTCGCTACGGCGATGAATACATGGCTCTAGATTACTTGAATTGTGGTTCTCCTGAATTGGACAAGGGGGGGCGACAGTGGGCTTACGCTCATGGTTATCGAGTTACCCAATCTAAGTGTGGATTTGGTACGGGAGTTGAATGTCCCGGAGGAGTTCAATGGGGAGTCTTCTAGCTACTCACGCTCAACTATGGAGGGATGAAAGATGGGTATTTTCGATCTATTAAAAAAAACCAGTGTTAGCGACTTGAAAGCCAGTCGAGATATTCCATGCCTTGTCGAAGTTGCCTTGAAAAATTCTAATCCGGTAATTAGATATGAAGCGACAGTAGCACTGAGGGATATTTCTGATTCTACGGCTATCTATGCACTCAGTTTGGGTTTGAAGGCTATGGATAAGACAATCCAATGTCGGGCAGTCGATGCCCTTGTAAAACTTCAAGATCCAAGAGTTATTGAACTTCTATCTCAAGTCATCAATGGTCAGTATGAAACCGAAATCCAATGTCGGGCAGTCGATGCCCTTGGAAAATTTCAAGATCCAAGAGTCGTTGAACTTCTATCTCAAGTCATCAATGGTCAGTATGACACTGAACTCCAATGTCGAGTGGTTGATGCCATTGGAAAACTTCAAGAGCCAAAATTAATAGACCTTTTACATAACTTGCTTAGTAGTCAACAGGAATCAATTCTGCATCATGTGATTCAGGTTCTTGGAGAATCAAGGGATACCTGTGCAGTAGATCCACTCATTGCTTTTCTCAAGCAAAAGTCCTTATATGTACACACATCTGCTGTTGAGGCACTAGGTAAAATAGGCGATACACGGGCAGTAGAATCACTCATTGCTTTTCTCGATGTACTAACCTTTCCTCCTGAAAATTATGCTTCCTTAGACTCATTTGGCTATTCTACTTTACATAAAAAGATCGCTCAAGCGATTGAAAGTATTCGAACAGCTTGCGGAACAGATACTTTTGTCACTTCTCTAAAACCAAGTCTAGTTACTGCTCTAATTCACTCGCTCGCTGAACAACCAAAAACCTCCGATGATGTGAATAACACAGTTCGACGCATGGCTGTTAGGACGCTCTCGATTATGCCTGAGAATATTCTCAATCGTGGTGCTGCCTTGATTGTTGAGAAAATGGATTACTCAGCAAAATTTACAAGCTCAACGCAACAATCAGAAAAAGAAACTAATGATCCACTTTTTGATCTTACAGAGATAATTCAAAGGAGAAACATTCGTAAGTTGATTGCCTTAGTCAAGGCCGATAAAAGATTAGAATTCCTCTATGGCTGCAAGGTTTATCCTGCTCTGAATCAAGGCGCAGCAATTCTACTAAGAGGAATTGCTATCACTGATCCCGATCTACTTCGATCAGCAAAATTTCTATTTTCTACTACGGAAAAAACCTTAGCAAAGATGCTTGACCATCAGGATAGAATTGTGCGTCAGTCTGTTGCTGTAATATTGGACAAACTAGGTTGGCAACCTACAACTGAAACTGAAAAAATTCACTACTTAGTTGCCAAGGAGCGATGGAGTGAATTAGTTGCAGTAGGTAAACCAGCTATCAAGTCTTTAATTGGATGTTTAAAAGATGAGCAGGTCGATATCCGAGTTCAAGCAACTTGGACTTTAGGGGAGATCGGAGATATTACAGCGACAGACTCTTTACTTAGCAGTCTTCCCCTTGCTGTTCCTGAAGAGTGGGAGGGGGTTAATCCTTCTGGTTTTGATCACAGTAGGGAGCAGTATTACTTTGAAGACTACAAAGCACAGGTAGCCGTACTTGCTAAAGCTCTAGTTAAGATTTACAGGTCTAAACCAGAGAAATTGATCAGACTATTACAGAGATTTACTGATGTCTGGACAGGTATTTCTATCGTCTGGGGGCTTTGTGAAATGGGTAATAAGAAGGCAACCGAAGCTATTGTCAATTGGCTTTTTGCTGTCGGTCAAAATATCCCTGAACCAAGTGTTCTTGCTTGGACTTACGCTAATTTTAATGAACTCAGAGCTTTTACTTACTTTTTTCGAGAAATAGTCCCATCTCATCTGTTGTCCAAACTTCTCGGAGATTACACCGACTTGCTCTTAGATATCTTAACTTGGAAGCCTCCGAGCATCTACCAAGAATTAAAGAATGAAGTGAATACTCTTGATGAAATTGCCTTTTTGTATGCTGCTTCTTGTGGTAGAGCAGAATGTGAGTGGGATTTATCTATAAGTAATGAAGCACTCCAAAAACTCTGCCGACTCAATACGCCCTTTGCCAACAACATTTTGTATAAGTTTCTTCATGGCTCAAGGAAAATAGTCTTATATTCTGACAAGTTTAAAAATATCCCTAGTTGGTCAACCCCAGAAACTACTACCTATGTTACAACTTATCTTGATTTAGGAAACCTTCAAGAGATGGTGAAATACGAGATATTGAAAAAAAATCGGCCTAATCCTCGGTACATTCCATCAGCCTACTTAGATGACATTTACTTCGAGAACAAAAAAACTTCTTCTTCGCCATCAGAAAAGCAAAATACAGCGTAGTCCTTGCCAGAGATTTAAGAGCAGCCTGACTTAGATATCTAAACAGGAAAAGTGCCAACTAATTGAAATTTGAAAGGGAGGGTACAAAATCATGAAAACCCTATCTCCAATGAAATCTTATTACAGCCGAGAATGGAACTTCTCGATCGCCTATCCGACAGACTGGGAAATTCTCTGGGAAAACAAACCGGCTGGCTCTTGGACAATTCCCATTGCTGTCGCGGGGAAAGAGGGAAGTGGCGGTCGTCCCTGTTTCTCAGTTAACGTTCGCCGAGGCAAAATTCTCCAAGGAAACCCCCATCTTAAGATCACAGGTTTGCGAGAAGATGGAAAACTGATTGAATATCCTAGCACGCCCCAAGAGTACATCGAGCAACAAAAAGCCGAATTACCTAGCTGCTTTTCGGGCTTTCAGTTCATTTCTGGGGAAGAAATTCGCCTCGCCCACCAACCAGCGGCCAAATTAGTTTACCGCTATGACGGAGCTAAGGGGCAGATTCAGGAACAATCCACCACCCTGTTTGGGGTGGAACTCACTTTCCAATTCGTCAGTGAAGTTCCCGTCCAAGAAGCTGCCAAATTTCAACCCGCCTTCAATAGTATCCTTGAGAGTTTCCGCATCGGGGATGACTCATCGGAAACTTCTAGCAATGTAGAACTTAATCCTCAAGAAAGATCTGAATCAAACCCCGTAGCACTTTACAACCGAGGCGTGACCATCTATCGCGCGGGTCATTTCGAGCAGGCGATCGCCGCCTTTGACCAATGTTGGCAGTCGGGCGAGTACAAAATGCAGGCCGCCTATGCCAAAGCTCTGTGTCAGGGGCAATTAGGTCTTGAGTTCAAAATACCGCCAGAATTTGAGGGCAAGGAAGATGAAGTCGGAGCCACTTACGTCGCCAGTAATTTTGCCTGTTATTTAATCTGCCAAGGTTATCAAGCCGCTTTGACTAATTCCTCCCAAGTAACCGCCAAGGTTAAAGGTTCAGTTTACATTATTAACATCGACGGCTACCTCGGTACTTTTCTCAATGATGCTTGGCGTAAAGAAGGCAAGGAGAGGATTTCCCTCCTCGATTCCAATGCCAATCCCCATCCCACAGAGGCAGACCAGTTGATTATGTCCCTGATCAAGATGGCATCGTCCTTGCCGATGTGTCCCCTGCCAGAAGGAGGTCTGCCCACTGCGCTTAAAGCCGATAACAGGGAGGACAGCCCAGAAAAACCTACCATGGCAGTCGCTACTGAAAAAAGCGGCGCTCTCGCCCCCCTTCTTGATAGTTCAGCCCAGAAAATTGATGATAGTAATTCACAATCGGAAAATCCAATCAATACAGAGATTTCAGAAGTAGATTGTTTTATCAACGATCTTGATGATCAAGACTACAAGGTTCGTCAGAAGGCAGTGGAAGAATTGGAGAAGAGCGGGTGGCAACCTAAGTTAGATGAGAAAGGAGCAGCCTACTGGATTGTTAAAGGCAAGTTCGATAAGTGTGTTGAAATTGGTTCTCCATCAGTAGCTCCCCTGATCATTGCCCTGAGAAATGAGAACGCCTTTGTGCGTGAGGGAGCGGCCAGGGCATTAGGGAAAATCGGGGATAAGGGAGCGATCGAACCCCTGATCGCCATACTGGGCGACGTGGATTATGTGAGTGAGGCAGCAGCAGAAGGGTTAGCAAAAATGGGCAAGGTGGCTATCAAACCGCTCCTGGTGGCCCTGCGTGACCCTAACTACTGGCTACAGCCGGCCGCTTGGCAAGTTTTAGGATCGTTATTATTACGCCAATACTACAAGTCCTTGATAGTTACTATTACCATTGCTCTTTTAGGACCTGTGGCGATTCAATACCTGTTGGATCTATACAATTTTAACCAGGGCCATCAAGCCTATCAAAGAGCAGACTGTACTACAGCTATCAAACACTTCGACCCAATGCTGAAGGGGTGGCGAGCGATCAACATGGAACAAAAGCGGGCGGTGGCACAACAGGCGCAACAGGAGTGTCTCGCCTTTCAAGTCGCTGTTGACCAGCAAAAAGCAGGTAACTTTAGTGTTGCTTTACTGACCTATAACAATTTTATTAACGATTACAGTAACAGCATTCTGGTCGAAGCCTCCCGTCACCAGGTTGAGTCTATCTTTGAGACAGTACCACCCTTTGAAATTGCCAGCCATGAGTCCTGCAACAGCATCGGGAATCTTCTGAAAAATTCGCTGATTCCATCTCCTGATCAGAACTTACCACGATTTCATCTGGCTTGCGGTCAGGTCTATCAAACAGAACATTTATATTTAGAAGCCCTAGACCAGTTCAATCAAGCCAAAACCTTGACCAAAGAGCCAGAAATCATTGCTTCTGCCAAACAAGGATATAACAAAGCAGTAGGGTCACTCAGTCAAGATACCGGAAGTCAAGGACAGTCAATTATATCCGCAGCCTACTCAACGGCCTGCGGGGGCAAACCGGCTAAATCTCCAGCCGTCGGTTTAGGGAAGAGCGAATCTGGTAAGGCTTTAGCCTGCGACGAATCTGCCCTTACCCTCCCCAATTCTCTCAAACCCGTCAAGCCATCCCATTTTAAGTATGTGGTTTCTTTGGCAAAAGACCGTGAAACGATTGAAAATTGTCCCTACTACGCCCTACAGGGCAATGCCACTGGTACTGTAAGCCGTCGGCGACAGTTGGTACGAGTCAAGCTCCGCAGTACGCAAACGGGTAAGATCGTCAAAGAGCGGGTATTTCGGGGTTCAAGACCAGATTATTGCCCATTTCAGTACACATTTTGGGGCTGGGGAACTTATGGAAACCACTATCAAGACTATCTTGATGGTGCAGAACCCTCACAGACTGAAATTATAAAATGGCTATCTACTGTTGTGCGCTGATTGATAGGCTATGCGAAAAGAATGGGGGAGGTAAATGAATTATGACTCACATCTTAACATCCCACAAACGGCTCATCACCCTAACAGCTTTAGTTGTTGTTGTTGGAGGTGTTACCCTTCTTGTCTATCCTAGTGTTCGGGATGAAAGCCATTGGTGGCAAACTACTCGTCAAGATACGGCAGAAGCTTATCTCGCCTATCAAAAAGCCTTGCCCCCAGGAAAGCACCTTACTGAAGCAAAAACCTTGTACGAAGACCGATTATGGAAAGAAGTCCAATCCACTTCAACCATAAAATCCGTAGAAGATTATATTCGAGAACACCCTCAAAGTCCCCATCTTTCTGCTGCTAAAAAACGACTAGAAGAGCTTTATTGGCAACAAGCTCAAGGCAGTAACACAGTAACATCCTATCAGCAATATCTCGCTAAATATCCCTCTGGTCAATTTGTCGAACAGTCCAAAGAGAAAATCTATCAGTTAACCCCTTTAAACCCCAGTGAAATTTTTGCCCGCAATGTCGGAGCAAGTCAAACAAAATCGGGGGTTAAGGTAGAAATATTGCGGTTTTTAGTGGGAAAAAGAAGTGCCATTCAGCCCAATCATCCTCAACTCAATGAAAAGGATTTAATTCCTACTAATACAGTTGAATCTAAACCCTTTGCCGATGATGCAGTAGTCGGTGCGATTACCTTTAGGATTACCAATCAAACTAACAAACCGATTAGTTTTATGGCGAGTAATTTTGTTGTTTCTGTAGGCGGAAAGCAGATTCCTTTACAGGATTATGTATATATGAAACACACCACTTTTGGCCATGATTTGATCCAAGGAGATATTTTGCCAAAATCTACAATAGTATCTGGCATTTGGTTTGATTTAGGAAAGGTTAATGTTGCCTCTGTTAAGTCAATGAATATCTTCTTAGGTTCTGCTTATGATAAACGTCCTTGGGGCAATAATCCAGAAGTTTATTATCCGATAACAGGAGATTTCTACTTCAATCTTAATTTATCGAATCATAGCTTTCAACCTTTTCCAAAAAGTGCTAAGTAATTTTTTGTTGGTTACTAATTCTAATTAGCTGTTACGCATCCCCGTTTTCACGGGAACAAGCTTAATTTTTACAGTTGACTACAAATGAGGAGCTTAATCATGTTATTATTTCATAGACCGAATGCAGAAAAACTTGAGGCTGAGGAAAATATTCAAGGCTTAATTGATGCCTTGCAATATTCGGCTCTCAATCCTTGGTCTGATACAGAATACCAAGTCCATCAGTCTGCGGCTGAAGCTCTTGGAAGATTAAGAGATACCCAAGCGGTAGAACCTTTAATTGCTCTCCTCTACAGAGAATCAGATCTAAAAATGTGCCAAACTATCTTTAAAGCACTCGCAAATATTGGAGATACGAAGGCAGTCAACGCTCTAACTTCTTTACTTCATGATGAAGGGTGGAAATGGAATTTGAATCTGTGCAAATCTGCTGTTGAAGCACTAGGGAATATTGAGGATAAAGAAGCGGTAGATTCTTTGCTCTCTCTACTTCACGATCCCAGGGCAGGTATCCGCCAATCTGCTACAGAAGCACTTGACAAACTTGGATGGAAACCAGATCAATCAACAGAATCTCTATCCTTAGAAAATTCTGTCTGGTGGTGGTCACGAAAAGAAACGGAAGGAGATAGAAACAATAAACTTTTTTCTAGGATTTTAAAGATTGCTATACCTGTAGCATTGTTTTTAATAGTGTACGAAATAGCCTTCAGGGTTTCTGTATATCAATGGGGTGTTTTGACGTTACCTGCCAATGTTGTTTTCAATAGTTATGAGTGTGAATTGGAAATTGATTTTATAAGAAATAGAGACTCCCTAAACTCATCATATATATCAGGTTTAAAGCTGTTTTTTACTCCCAGGGAAAAGCTTCCGTTTGGTAAAGTCCCCGTTAGGCAATCAGAAAATAGCGAGCCTAGTGAACTATATTTTGAATCTGGCAAGGTATATTACGCACCTGAAAAATCTGACAATAAAATTGTCTGGACAGAGTGGCCATTGTGTCAAAATGGTTCTTCAGTGAAATGACGGCGATCGAGCCAGATAGATGCCATAGAAAATTGATATCTCCTACAAAGTTGTTTACTTTTTTCCGACTACTTACTGGATTCAACAATCCTAGAAAAATAAAGGAGGAAACCATGAATAAGCAAATCAATCATCAGCCAAATACTCGTCAGCTTTGGTTAATTTCGAGGTTGTTTTATCGAAATGTTGCTTTGTTGGGTTTAACAACCATTCTGATTAATCCGGTAGCTGCTAGTTATGCCCAACCATCTCCAATTCTATCAACTCAAACTGATAATTATCTTGTTCAGATAACTTCAGATGATTACTACAAACAAGGAATTGAAAAATTACAAAGAGGAGATTATCAAGGAGCGATTGACGCTTTTAATCAGGCAATTCTGCTCAATTCCAAAAATGTCAATGCTTATATCAGTAGAGGAAATGCTTATGTTGAATTAGGAAACTCACAATTACTACCAAAAACAATTACTGAAGGAAACTATCAGACAGTAATTCGTGATTATAACGAAGCTCCTGGAGAAAACTATCAGAAAGCAATCAGTGATTATGACGAAGCTCTGAAACTCGATCCATCTAATGCCGATGCCTATAATAACCGAGGTGTTTGTCGTCAGGCACTAGGAGATTTTCAAGGAGCAATTCAGGATTTTTATGAAGTAATACGACTTCAACCTAATAGTATATTGCCTTATTTAAACTTAGGGAATGTTTTTTATAAGCAAGGAAACTATACCGCAGCAAGGCAAAACTTCAGGACAGCAGAAAAAATTTTTCAAGAGCAAGGACAGAATTCACTACTTCAAGAATTTGTCAATAGATTGACAATAGCAGTGGAAAATTATGATAATCCAAATCCATTTTTACAACGTCCGTCCGTAGAAACATTAGCTACTTCAGATGTAGAAACATTAGCTACTTCTGTTAAATGGTACATCAGTGATAAGATAACTTTCCCAGAATATCCTTTGGCTTTGGCAGACAACCAATCAATTCTACAGTTCTCAGCAGAATTAGTTTTAAAACATGGCTATTTTAGCACAACTACCCTAAAGCCTCTAGCAGATTTTGGCCTTGGTTCTATTCCTATAGGGAAAAATACTCCGGCACAACAAGTCGCACCATTAGTTTGGTTAATTTTGCTTTTGGGGGAGGGGTCCGGACTGGTTCAAGTTCCTCTTTCTATATCTGTAATAGCTAATGCTAGAGAGACTATTGAACTTTTAGAAGCATTTAATAAAGGTGACTTTCTTCTTACTACTCTACATGGTACATCACTAGCTGCTGATCTTAAAGGCTATAAACGATTGTCAGCTATCCTCGGTATATTAGCAGAGTTTTCTGGTGAATATTATGAATTATTGAGAGGTTCAGATCCACCTTTAAGCGATTCTACTCCTACTCCTCCTCCTACTTCTACTCCTCCTCCTACTTCTACTTCTACTCCTCCTCCTACTTCTACTTCTACTCCTCCTCCTACTCCTCCTCCTACTCCTCCTCCTACTTCTACTTCTACTCCTCCTCCTACTTCTACTCCTCCTCCTCCTCCTACTTTTACTCCTCCTCCTAGTTCTACTCATCCTCCTTCTACTCCTCCTAAGCCAGTCATTATTGTTACTAACGACACTGGAGCAAACACAGGCTATAACTTAGATAAAAAAAGTGAGCAACTTCTGCTAGAAGGGAAATGGCAACAACTCAAAACCCATCTTCAGAACGATCTGCATCCAGTAGCGGCTTTGCTCACAGGTCACGCTAAACTAGCTACCAATGACAATAATGCTTCCCTACTCAGTTTTATAGCGGCTTCTAAAAATCCAGAAATATTAAAACAATGGGAAAAGTGGACTGAAAATTTCCTTAAGCAACATCAAAATAGCCCAATAGCTCTTTACCTTGCAGGAGATGCTAAAGCCCGTTTGGGGAAAATAGAAGAAGCGATCGCATATTTTGACAAAGCTATAGCTTTAGATGGTAATTTTGCCCTAGCTTATAATGCACGGGGTGTTCTCTACGCTCTCAAGGAAGATCGGAATAAAGCCTATTTCGATCTCTTGCAAGCGACCGACAAAGATCGGAATTTAGCAGATGCTTATGTCAATTTAGGAACGTTGGCTGTGTTACAAGAGTCCTCAATCAATTTAGGATCAGGAGCTTTAGATGCTTTTGGAAAGGCTTTGGCAATTAATCCTGAATTTGCTCTTGCTTACAATAATCGAGGTAGTTTGTATCTGGGAAATAATGAGGTTGAAAAGGCGAGAAGCGATTTTAGTCAAGTACAAACCTTTCCTCTTATCGCCGATTTATTCTTACAAAACCAAAAATTAGCTGATGCTAGAAAGCCCTCTGATCCTCGTGATTCACTAGACGGACAACAAGCACCAGGAGGAATTATTAGCAATCCTGGAGAAAGTTCTATAGATCGAGGTGATTGGAAAGTTAAAACTTGTTTTGGACTTTTTTATCAAGTATCCATTGTCAGAGAAACCACTAACTAGGAGGAAAAGACAATGAACAAAATTATCAATTTGGTAATGATGACCTTTTGTTTCACTCTCTTTCTCGAATGGGAAGCAAAAGATCCCAAATCTTTAGGTGTTGTCGTTGGTGTTGGGCAAATAGCGATCGCTCAAGTTACTAATTCCCCCATAACAACCAATAAGATTCCTGAAACCGATCTCAATACACCTCCTGCTGTTTCCGCCAACGAGCGCATGAAAACCTATCCTTCTGAGGGCGAATATGTGGCTTTTTCCCTGAATGCAGCCATGAAACAAGTTAAACAGACTCCTGCTAATCAAAACTATCGCACACTCTATCCAGAAATTTACAATCTTGGAGGTATAAATCAGCTTCACGGCTTAGTTTATGACCGCAAAAATAAAGATGTTCTCTTAGTAGGAAAGTACAATCCCAAGCGTGAACCTATCACTCTTGACGATCTCGCTGTTGCCCTACGCAGTCGTTTTGTTTATGGTAAATGGCCTCTAGTTAGCATAGATCCAACTGAACAACAAAAACATCTGCCCACTGTAAGTGAGTTAAAACAAAGTGAACCGCAAGTGGTTCGTTTTGAGGGAGGATTAGAGCAAACCCAGTTTGGAGCAGATTTTCTGGATGCAGACTACCGTTTGAAAAAGATGGGGATGGAATTGCTGCCCACAGGCATCTCTGATTTTCGGACTTTTTGGTATCTTCTGCATCAGTATCCATCAGGTGAAAATATCTTGTCTCGTTTCTGGTTTTATCCCGTAGTTCCCAGTGTTGTGATTCGAGATGAGGTGGTTTCAATTACTGGATTACGGGTAGCAGTCTTTACTGAAGTTATCGCCTATAAAAAAGGAGGAGAGGTATTTGCTAATCCGGCCAATTTTACCTTAGAAGCGGCTGACAAATTTGCGGAGGAAGTTAGTCAACAATTTGAAGAACTGTCTCAATTCCATCCCTCTTTCTCCCGACTACACGGACTGCTTGAACTGGTAGCCTTAGCGAAAGGTATGGAAGATATGTCTGAGCGACCTGATTTGAATTTTTGGCTTAGGGAATACAAAATTAAGACCGTTGAGACCAAAAAATCCCTAGCAGTTCTTGTTAAGGGAGAAACATCTCAAATATGGATGGCTGGAGGTGTGCAGTTTCAGGCTTTATCTCTACGTCTTAAAAGTGGGGATGTCAGTGCCTTAAAAGACGCAGTATTACTTACTCGTCCTTATCCCAACTCTTTAACTTGGACTTTTGTAGTGGGAGAATGGATAATTCCGACTTCTTCTGAAACTATTAACTTAACAGACCTTACTTCTCTTTTTTCCCATGCTGCTTTTCTCGGTCAACAGCAACGCTATGATGAAGCCAGGGCTATTCTTGATAAAATTATCGCCCTTAATCCTGATTATGCTGATGCTTATTTACTTCGGGGTTTGAGCCGAGCATCTAATGATGTTATACACATGGCAACTATAGATCCACAAGATCAACAAGAAGCCATCAAAGATTTCAATCAGACACTCCAGTTAAATCCTAATTCTGCTTTAGGCTATGCGGGACGAGCATTGGCTTATTGTACATTAGGTAAAGCGAAGGAAGCAATAGAAGACTCTAACCACGCCCTCGAACTCAATGCTAACTTGTCGGTCGCCTATGGCAGTCGAGGACTTGCCTATGTTCTTTTGGGCAACTACCAAGCTGCCCTCCAAGATTTCAATCAATTTATTGAACTTAATCCTAATAGTGGTGCGGGAATTTACTATGGACGTGGTTCTATTTACGCCATGCTACAAAAATATCAGAAAGCTCTTGAAGATTTTAATCAAGCACTCGAACTCAAACCTAATTATCCAGACGTTTACCTGATGCGAGGATTAGCTTATGGATCATTAGGACATCGGGAAAAGGCAATGGTTGATTTGCAACGAGCAGCTTACTTGTTTCAGCAAGAAGGAAGAACTAAAGATTATCAGTATGTTATAGAGCTAATTCAGAAAATTCAAAAATTTTAGGGTTAACTATTATGAAAGCTTTTTTGAAAATCACGGCTATGATGATCACCCTTGCTCTCGCGCTTAATTCTATTGTTGTCCACGCCGACGAAGAATTGGATTCACTGTGCCGTAAATTCCCCCATAACTCTCGGTGTGAAGGTTATACTCCTCCTATCAAAGAAGAGGAACTTGAGAAAATAGATTATAATTTTGAGCCACAGCCTATCAATATCCAGCCAAAATCCATAGATCCAGTCAGTTTTGATGGTCTTAGCGATGAGATTCCTGCGGCTCGGCAAATTGGCACTCACCAAGATTGGGGAATTCCCAACCCTTTTGGTAGTTATTCTCCCTATTTTCCCATTCTAACTACACTTAAGACCTACTATGCTACTGATTTGCTGAGTATTGGAGATGCTCATAATCAAAGCTTAATTATTAACGATGAATTAGAGAAGGCCGGTTATGAAATTCAACAAGTGATGGCTGTGGATTCTATGAAACCAGATGAGCAGACAAGCAGTTTTAAGCTTAGAGGCAAGATTCGCAATGCTACACTGAATACGATTGGTTCAGAATCTGGTAGCCCAAGGACAAAAGTGAGTCTTTGGATTGAATGGGAAGTGTTGAGTTCTTCCTCAGACAAAGTTCTTTTCTCAAAAGCAATAACAGGTGCAGCCGAGATCCCCGGTACTCCAAACCCATTACCAACTTACTATGAGGCACTTAGGAGGAGTATCAGAGGACTTTTAGCTGACCCAACGTTTAGTCAGACACTCCAGAAGTTATCCAGATACTCAACTGCCACTACAACACCAGACAGAACAACAAACCCCATGCTTCCTGCTTCTGAGAAACCTTCTCTTCTTCAATCATATACTCAGTCTAATCCCACTGTCATTGAAGAAGAATCATCAGATAAACCATCTAACAATCAAACTAATGAAGGAAATCAAAGCACATCTCGGATAGTCAGTGTTCAAGAGATGGCAGTTATTAAAAAAGAAGGAGCTTCAATTATCTTGAATGTTGCCTTCAGTCCCAATAGTCAGCTTATTGCAGCCTGTTCAGTTACCAGTATCGGATTGTGGACAATTGAAGGCAAAAATATCGTTAGAGATTTCCTCTATCCCAAAAATCATCCACTCAATTTTTTCAATTATAATGTCGGTTTTGTCTCAATTGCCTTTAGTCCAGACGGCGAATATATTGTCAGTGGCCTTGGCAATGGAACAATCCAACTGTGGAATTTACAGGGCAACCCTGTAGGTAAACTGTTTGGGGGACATTATGGCCCGGTTCGCTCAATTGCGTTTAGTCCTAATGGACAGTATATAGTCACTGGCAGTGATGACTACACAGTAAGAGTGTGGAACTTGCAAGGTAATCCCGTTACTCCACCCTTACTACATCAAGATCGTGTTACATCTGTAGCTTTCAGTCCGGATGGAAAGCTAATTGTCAGCGGAAGTAATGATGGGAAAGTACGCTTATGGGATTTGCAAGGCAATCTCGTTGGTCAACCATTTCAAGGTCATGAGAGTTGGATTGAGTCAGTCAGCTTTGCTCCTAATGGAAAAATTATTGCTATTGGTAGTGTAGATAAAACAGGGAAATATGGGCATAAAATAACTTTGACAGACTTACAGGGAAACATTATTGGCCAACCCTTCAGAGGGGATATGATACATGCAGGGGCAATCGCTTTTAGCCCTGACGGTCAATATCTTGTTAGCGGTTTGAGCTTGTGGGATTTGCAAGGTAATCTAATAGGTGATCAACCATTTGGCAAACAGAAGGAGAGAAAGGTAAAAGTTATTTATTCAACAGCCTTTAGTCCAAATGGGAAGTTTATTGCCAGTGGTGAATTTTACCCAGGATCGGGAAGAATTTACTTGTGGCGTGTTTTAAGAGAAGGAGAGCAAACAAAGTGAAACCAATTTTCTAACACAGTTCTGTGTATTCAAAATGTTTTTAATAAGACTTTTAGACGCTAATTTTTAGTGGAGTGTATCAGAAATAACGCCTATAGATCGAGGCGATTGGAAAGCTAAGACTTATTTTGGGCTTTTTTATCAAGTATCCATTGTCAGAGAAACCACTAACTAGGAGGAAAAGACAATGAACAAAATTATCAATTTGGTAATGATGACCTTTTGTTTCACTCTCTTTCTCGGATGGGAAGCAAAAGATCCCAAATCTTTAGGTATTGTCGTTGGTGTTGGGCAAATAGCGATCGCTCAAGTTACCAATTCGCCCATAACAACCAATAAGATTCCCGAACCCGATCTCAACACGCCTCCTGCTGTTTCCGCCAACGAGCGCATGAAAACCTATCCTTCTGAGGGGGAATATGTAGCTTTTTCCTTAAATGCAGCCATGAAGCAAGTTAAACAGACTCCTGCTAATCAAAACTATCGCACACTCTATCCAGAATTCTATAACTTAGGCGGTATCAATCAAATATACGGACTGGTTATCGATCAAACTACCAAAGACATTATCTTAGTCGGTAAGTATAATCCAGAACGTGAACCCATTACCTTAGATGACTTAGCCGTAGCCTTACGCAGTCGGTTTATTCATGGTAAGTGGCCAGTAGTTAGTATCGATCCTGACGGAGATCCAAAACAGAAATTACCACAAATAGTTCGCTTTGAAGGAGGTATTCAACAGACTCAATTTGGAGCAGATTTCCTAGATGCTGATTACCGCTTGAAAAAAATTAGCTTCGGACTGCTTCCTGCTGGTATTCCCAATTTTAAGACTGGCTGGGACTTTGCAACCGAAGATTTCTTGAATCAAGGATTTGACTATATCCTTTCTCGACTGTGGTTTTATCCAGTGACACCTAGTGTTTTAATTCGGGAGGATGTTGTTTCTATCAAAGGACTTAAAGTTGGTGTCTTTACTGAAGTTTTAGCAGCCAGCATTAATGGACAAAATGTGACTGATTTGACCAACTTTCATGCTACATATAACGACAAGTTTGCTGAGGAGTTTAGCCAGCGTTTTACAGAACTTTCCTTAGTACATCCTTCTCTTTCTCGACTTCAGGGGTTACTAGAATTGGTTGCTGTATCTAACCCACATTCCGCACCCTAAGCTGTCACAGAGAGAAATTACGGAGAGAAAAAATCAAAGTTAGCATAAAAATAAACATAAGGAGCGAAAAAAGGCATTTGAGAAACAGTAAAGCACCAAAAATGGCATCAAAACCTATTCTCAATAAGGAGCAATAAGAATTAACACCACCTAGAGGAGTCAACAGATAAATAAAAGAAGAAATCCAAGATATAAATCATAATTTAGACTAATCAATTAAAGTAAAAAACTAAATTATAGACATAGTAAAATGGAGCTATAAATCAAAGATATTAGCTCATGTTCACTCATAGAAATTAAATTGATAGAGATAATAATTAGGTGGCTAATTGATAGTAACGTAAACAATCATCTGGTAAAAGACGCAAGATAAAATCTCTGTCCTTATTCCAATTAGAAATATGTTCCTCCTGATTGAGTGTAATCAAATGAATACAATGAAAGCATTGAAAAATCCAGCGTAAAG
>NZ_JADBVM010000010.1:0-5874 GCF_020244875.1 Microcystis sp. M44BS1 | reverse complement strand
GCAAGATTTTGAGAGAATCGTCGTTCAAAACCTTGCGTCTTCATCGGCCCGCGTCCTGTAGGGGCGAAGCATTCGGGCAATAACCTATCGGTGAAACCGTAGATTTTCTATCCGAATGCTTCGCCCGTACTTTTTGCCGCAGACCCTAATTAGGGTTTGCGGCAAAAAGTTTTTCCTGGCGGCAGGGTGTAGGGTGTCGGGTGTCGGGTGTCGGGTGTCGGGTGTAGGGTGTGGGGTGTCGGGTGTAGGGTGTGGGGTGTCGGGTGTAGGGTGTGGGGAGAATAAATAAAAATAATCTCCTATCTCCAGCAATCCTGTCTCCTGACTCCTATCTCCAGCAATCCTGTCTCCTGACTCCTATCTCCTGACTCCTATCTCCTGACGACCGGCTCCTGACTCCTACCCCCACCAATACACTTTTTCGGCATACCCTAACTAAACATCGATTGTAGTCTCCAAAAAGGATAGATACACCTAGGTTAATTCCTAGAGAAGTAATTTCGGTGCTGTCAACCAGAATAACTGACACTTACCTAGGGGATTTTCTTGATTGGGAACCTCTAGACCAATTATTCCCGCTTTTTTGACCGATAATTTTCCTTGAAACTTGCCCCAAACTAGCATTTCCGTCCAATAGCCTAAATCCGGTTCGTGGCCCACCAGTGCGATCGCATTTTCCTCTCGCTGATAGTCGGACTTTTGCCACCACTGTACCCAATCTTGAATATTGCCGTTGGGAGATAGGGGGTTAAATTGCTCAATTTCACGGCTTAAACCCGCTTTTTGCAAAATTTCGGCGGTTTGCACGGCACGCACCAAAGGAGAGGTCAAAATTAGGTCAAATTTCACCCCCAACTGTCCTAATCTTTGGGCAACTTTAGCAGTTTTGGCCTTACCTTCCTCGGTTAAAGGACGTTCCCTATCGTTGAGATAATCCCCCGATTGTCCTGCTAATCCATGACGCACAAAATAAAGTTTCATATCAGTGTTAGGTCGGTCTTTGCCATGATAATAGATAGCTGAGGTCTAATAGCTAGGTGCGAATTACCTTTTCATCGGGGTTAACTAGATGGGAAAGTTTCTGTTTAATTTGGGTGTCATAGAGTTCCCACTTAAGTTTTGCATATTCGGCATTATTATTAAAACCACCGAGGAAACCGATAGGAATTTCAAAACCTCCGGCCATATAACGACCACCACCAAAAAAGCGACCTTGGTTATCCTGTCCGAAAGCTTCCTTGAGAAATTCATCGGGATCTAGGGTAATTTTGCTGGTACGCATAGAACCAATGACTAACTCGATATCCTCATCTTCATCGTGAACGATACCATAAACTAAAGCCGTGTGAACATTTTCCTCTGTCACCAAAAAATCGGCAGCTTGGGGAATCGCATCCCGGTCATCATAACGCAAATAACCGACCCCGGCGATCGAATAATTATTTTTAATAATACGGTTTTTCAGGGCCCGTTCAATCACATCCATCACCCGTCGGGATCTGGCCGATTGCAGGACAGCGTTTAATAATTGAGCATCGTAGAAACGACTGAGATAACCAGCAGCAATAAATTCACATTCTTGCGCTTGCATTAAATTATTCGTATCCGATCGCAATCCGTGCATCAAGGCTGTGGCACACTTAACATGGACGGTATCGCTAGTATTAAAATTTATTAACCCTTTTTGGATATATTGGGTTAACATCGCCGCTGTTGCCCGGATTTGGGGACGAATATCGACAAATTCCGCCTCTAGATCCCCTTGGCGAGTATGATGATCAATCACGACAATAATGGGAATTTTTGCCTGTTTAACCAGAGTGGTTAACTGACTATTGGTTCCCTGACCATCGACAAAAACACAACCCTGATAAACCGAAAGATCTCTATCCTTGAGGGTATGGACTCCCCAACGTTTAGCCGGTAAACCCGTTAGTTTTACCAAAGCGACATTTTCCTGATGGGAGAGAGTACCCGCATAGACTATATCACAGTGAATATCGTACTGTTCGGCGATAATTTGATAGGCCCAGGCACTAGAAAGAGCATCGGGATCCGGGAAATCCTGCATCACCACAATTTGATTTTCGCCACGGTGATTTTCTAAAGTACGTCGTAGGCGATCGATTAGGGAAATAAGTAGGGTATCATTACTAACCGTGACTGGAGGAAGGGGACATACTGCCGACGGTTCCCCTACCACTACATCGGTTTCGAGGGACTTGGCAGGAACTAGACTCAGTAATTCAGCCATCATTTTTAGAAAAGTTCGCTTAAAGGTAGATTCAGTCAGGATTTTTTGAGCTAATTAATTCTAGACGATATTCTCGCTCGATCGGTTCATCTCAAATATTAAGCTTTTCTAGCCACTAGCTCCCTACTCTGGGGCTATAACTCTAGTCTATCAAAAGACCTCTCCTGTTTGTTCTGGGAGAGCGGTGAAGGCAATTAACCATCGCTGCCATTACTTGAGAAGATAGATACTATACAGAATCCCTTAATTTTCCCTTCACGCTCGACCATCTACCTAATTCTTGAGTAAAATTTCATGGCCCAACTGGACAACATCGAAGCGATCGAAAAAAAGCTCTGGAAAGCGGCCGATACTCTGCGAGCTAATTCTAACTATGCCAGTAACGAGTATTTTCTGCCCGTTATGGGCTTGATTTTCCTCCGTCATGCCTATAGTCGTTTTCTCAAGGTTAAGAGGGAGGTAGAGGCGGATTTACCGAAGCGACAGGGTAAAACACGCTCCTTAACCAAAGAAGATTTCTTGTGCAAAGGAGCCATCTATCTCCAAGAAAAAGCTCAGTTCGATTTTCTGGTGGCGCTCCCCGATAGCGTCAATCGATCGACTTCCTTGATGGAAGCAATGCTATCGATCGAGGGGGATTATCCACCTTTAGGGGGTATTTTACCGAAAACGGAGTACCAAGAGCTAGATAACGTGGTATTAGGGAATTTACTACGGATTTTAAACCCGGAAGAGTTAAAAAAAGCCGATGGGGATATTTTCGGGCGAATTTATGAATATTTCCTAACACAATTCGCTAATCTCAAAGCTCACGATAACGGAGAGTTTTTTACTCCCGTTTCTCTAGTATCTTTGATCGCCAATGTTTTAGAACCCGATCACGGATTGGTTTTCGATCCTGCCTGTGGTTCGGGGGGAATGTTTGTCCAGAGCGCACATTTCGTTGAGAAACAGCGCATCAATCCCCAGATGTTAACTTTTAAAGGGTTAGAGAAGAATCCGACCACGATTCGTTTAGCCAAGATGAATCTCGCAGTTCACGGTTTAGAAGGGGATATCCAAAAAGCGATCACCTACTACGAGGATCCGCTGGCATTAGCTGGGAAAGTGGATTATGTAATGGCCAATCCTCCCTTTAACGTGGACGAGGTAGATAGTAAGGTAGATGGTGATGAGCGCTTACCCTTCGGATTGCCAGGAGTCAATAAAAATAACAAAGTTTCCAACGGTAACTATCTATGGATCAGTTACTTCTACAGCTATCTCAATGATCGAGGAAAAGCCGGTTTTGTTATGTCTTCCCAAGCTTCCAGCGCCGGGAGAGACGAAGGCAAGGTAAGACAGAAGTTAATCGAGACGGGAACGGTGGACATAATGATCGCCATCCGCTCTAACTTTTTCTATACCCGCTCCGTACCCTGCGAGTTGTGGTTTCTCAATCGAGGAAAACCCGCCGAGCTTCAAGATAAGATATTAATGATCGATGCCCGCAATATTTACCGGAAAGTAAACCGGACGATCAACGATTTTAGCCCAGAGCAGTTACAGAATATTCTCTCGATTGTCTGGCTCTATCGGAGCGAATCCAAGCGTTTTATCGATTTGGTTGTCGGTTATTGCCAGAGTATCGATCGAGAGTATCAGGGATCGATCGCTCTTTTACAAAACTATCGCGAGCATCTGGACAAGTTAACGGAGGCACTAGAGAAATTTTATAATCTCATCGATGAAAAAGACGGGACATGGTTAGAACTCCGAACAGCATCTGAGCTTTTTAAGGATGACATGGATAAATACGCCAGTTTCCCTCCGATTTCCTATAATGCTGATGATTTAGAGACTTTACACGAGGCTGTCCGTCGTTATCACGAATACGGCGAATTTAGCCGGGATCTGGGCAAACAGGCGGATCTGGTGAATAAGTTATTAGGTCGAGCGATCGAGCGTGCCGAGAAGGATCTGGGAGCAAGAGATAGTAAACTGTGGTGGAATTCCCGCGGACTCAATATCTTACGCAAAGAAGCTGATACAAACCGTCAGAATGCGATCGAACAGCTTAAATCGGTTCGTAGTTTCTACCGTCACGCTCACTGGTTATTAGAAAGGTTCCCCGATGCCAAGCTGCGGGATGTGGAAGGGTTGGTTAAAGTGGTCGATCGCGAGGAGTTACAGGCGAATGATTGGAGTTTAACCCCCGGACGCTATGTCGGCGTTTCCCCAGAGGAGGAAGATGAGGGTTTCGATTTCGAGGAAACGTTACGCGAAATTCATCTGGAGTTAAATGATCTCAACTTCGAGGCGATTCGTTTAGCTGATGAAATTGCGAAGAATTTTGAAGGGTTAGGAATTTAAAAAAGAACTTGGGTATATTTCCTTAAAGGAGACCGATGGAGATAGCGATCGTGTCTAAATTAAAATACGGTGTTTATTTTCTACCCTACAATCCCGATTTAGTCCCTAGAGCCAAGGAAATGCGAAAAAATCCCACACCGACAGAAAAAAAGTTATGGGCTTTTCTCCGGCAATTTCCCTTAAAAATGTGGCGACAGCGACCGATCGATCATTTTATCGTTGATTTCTATTGTCCGAAGTTGAAATTAGTGATCGAGGTGGATGGGGAGGTTCATCTTACTCCGGAGGCAATGGCTTATGATGCTAGAAGAACGAAGGTTTTGGAGGGATACGGATTAACGGTGATCCGTTTCACCAATGATGAGGTTAAATACGATTTCGAGGCGGTTTGTGAGAAAATATCGGGGTTTATTTCTTCGCTTCCTGTCTGTACGGAGGTTGATGATCCTCCTTAGTCCTCCTTGAAAAGGTTATCCCCCCTAGCCCCCCTTTTCAAGGGGGGAACCGGAACCGGAAGGGGAACCGGAACCGGAACCGGAGCGCGGTAGGGGTGCTGGTGGTGAGACGGGCGCTACGGCTGCGTAAGTCCCCCTTGAAAAGGGGGATTTAGGGGGATAAAAAGTCCTGCTTCCCACCGGTGATTCCCAAATTTGGTAAGTTAGAAAAGGTTACATCTGCGGGCGATTCGTTTAGCTGGAAAATGCTAAAGCTATAGGCGATCTATTCATTCGGTTGAAAGGGATTTGATTGTCCGTCTAGTAGTTTAATACGTTATTTGGAGACTATAAAAATATGAATCTGACCGAGGTTTATCTTGAAGATGTAATTAGCTTTTTTAATGGAAAAGCACCAAGCCAACTTAAAAATGGAGAATATAAAATATATGGATCGAATGGAATAATTGGCAATTCTGACAGCTTTAATCATGAAAATGCTATCATTATAGGTAGAGTTGGTGCTTATTGCGGCTCTATTGAAATTTGCAATAATAAATTTTGGGCTTCTGATAATACGATTGTTGTTAAAACAAACAACAACAATAATTTAAAATACTTTTATTATCTTCTTGGTGAATTTCCCCTAAGAAATTTTGCTGGTGGTTCGGCACAACCCTTGTTAACTCAAGCGGCTCTTCGGGACTTGGTATGGTTCGATATGGGGGCATAAATCGACTCAATCCTTATCTGGCAAGAGATTTAATTGATTAGTTCGCTCCAGATCGCAAACAATTGACAAAAATTGCGGCAATGTCTGTCTCTATAAAGGTT
>NZ_JADBVM010000001.1:0-17761 GCF_020244875.1 Microcystis sp. M44BS1 | reverse complement strand
GTGTAAGGTTGATAGCCTGTTTCTTTCGTTAAATGGGAAAAAGAAGGATTAATCGGAAAACTAGATTGAGTATCTGCCAAAGAATATAAAGTATTATTAAGGGTAAAAAAAGCGAAATCTCTGTAATCTACATCAGCCGCATCTTCATCAGTCAGAAAATTCCAAGAAAAGCTTAAAATATCGCCAGCATTAGCAGTAATAGTCTGTTTAATAGCCGAGCCTTCAGTAACAAATAGATTGCTTAATTGATTACTCGATAAGCTGAGAAATGATTCTAAATTACTAGCATTAGTTAAGGGTTGATTGTCGTCACAAGCACCGACAAAAACACAAGTTTGTAACACGGCTTGATAACTTCCGTTAGCTGGTGTAACCTGAAAACTTGAAGTTTCAACGCTCGTTTGTCCGGTGGTATTCCAGTCAGAAAAATTACCAGTTTCAAAACTTCCATTGACAATAGCGGCGGGGGAGGCTTCAGGATTAGAAGCCAGCAAACTAGCAACAGCAATTAAGGTTAAAGTTGGGAGTTTAAACATGAGTAATTTTCCTGATATATGGTTAATTGCGAGATGAGAGATTTTGCTTGCTGTTTACTTAAGCTTGAATTAAAATGTCATTCTCATTTAGCACTGGAATACCGTTGAAGTTGGCAAAAAGTGCGCCATTACCTAATCCTGTTGTGGCTCCATTTTGATTGTAGAACAGATTACCTGTTGCTAAATTGTAAACGATTTTAGCATTACTGGAACCAACTAGATTTAGTTCGTTGGCGGCATCGTTAATAGTGGCAAATTCGGCGGCTTGTAAGTTATTGCCAATGGTACTGACAAGAGCATTGAAGGAGGTTTTACTTAGGATAATTTTGTCACTTCCTTTGATAAAGTCACTGATACTATCAACTCCAAAGTCACTGCTATTAAAGATAGCACCACTGCCAAAGAGGAATGAGTCGCTGCCATCGCCGCCGGTGAGAATATCATTTCCTTTTCCACCAATCAGGGTGTCGTTACCGGCTCCACCGAGGAGAGTGTCGTTGCCATCTAATCCCTTGAGTAGGTTATTGCCACTGTTACCGGTGATGAGATTATCTAGGTTGTTACCTGTGCCGTTGGTGTTGTCATTGCCTGCTAAGGTGAGGTCTTCGATGTTGACGGTGAGAGTGTAATTTACAGAGGATTTGATGGTATCTTTGCCTTCTCCAGCACTTTCGATGACTACGTCACGGCTGCTATCGACAATGTAGGTGTCGTCACCGGGACCGCCTGCGAGTCGGTCATTTCCTGGTCCGCCGTCGAGAATATCGTTGCCTTCACCACCGTTGACGTTATCGTTACCTGCACCAGCATTGATGTGGTCGTCGCCGCTAGTACCGTTGATGGTTTCACTGCTGCTGCTACCGTTGATGGGGTTGAGTACGTTGAGGCTAAAGCTATCGTTGGCTTTTTCTCCGGCTGAATCGCTGGCGATGAGGGTGAGGTTATAGGTGCCGGAGGCGGTATCGGAGGGAGTGCCACTGAAGGTTCCCGTGGCGGCATCAAAGGTGATACCACTGGGGAGGACTGTTGCTATTGCTAGGGTGTAGGTGAGAGTATCTCCATCTACGTCGTTGAAGGTATTGCTAGGAATGGTAAAGCTGAAGGGTTGTCCTTCGGTGGCGGTTTGATTGGCTATTTTCTGCTGTAATGTGGGTGCATCATTGACAGATGCGACTGTTATTGTGAAGCTATCATCAACAGTTTTACCGTTGGATGTCCCACGAATCGTAATATTAGCTGTCCCAAATTTATTGTCTTGGTAGTCAAGAATTAATTGATTGTCAACGATGGTAGCGGTGACTAATCCCGGATTACTATTGACGAATACTGATTTAACAATCACATCTCCATCAACATCACTAAAGACATTGCTTAAGTTAATAACACTATTTTCGGCATCTTCGTCAACATTGACATCAGTAATCGGATTGAGGACAGTTGGTGGATTATCTACCGGGTTAACTGTAACTACTAAAGTATCATCAACAGTTTTACCGTTAGATGTTCCCCGAATCGTAATATTAGCTATCCCAGATTGATTGTCTTGGTAGTCGAGGGTTAACTGATTGTCAACGATGGTAGCGGTGACTAATCCCGGATTACTATTGACGAATACTGATTTAACAATCACATCTCCATCAACATCAGTAAAGACATTACTTAAGTTAATAACACTATTTTCGGCATCTTCGTCAACATTAACATCAGTAATCGGATTGAGGACAGTTGGTGGATTATCGACTGCACCGACATTGACAACGAAAGTATTGTCAACAGTTTTACCGTTGGATGTTCCCCGAATTGTCAGATTAGCTATCCCAGATTGATTGTCTTGATAGTCAAGAGTTAATTGATTGTCAAGGATGGTAGCAGTGACTAATCCTGTATTGTCATTGAGGAATACTGATTTAACAATTGAAGCGATGTCATTATCAATATCAGTGAAGACATTGCTTATATCAATGACGGTATTGACTGCATCTTCGTTAACATTAACATCTGTAATCGGATTGAGGACGTTTGGTGCGTCATCTACTGGGTTGACTGTTACTAGGAAAGTATCTTCAACAGTTTTACCGTTGGATGTTCCCCGAATCGTAATATTTGCCGTACCAGATTGATTGTCTTGATAGTCAAGAATTAATTGATTGTCAACGATGGTAGCGGTGACTAATCCCGTATTGTTATTGACGAATACTGATTTAACAATTAAAGCGATGTCATTATCAATATCGGTGAAGACGTTGGTTATATCGATGACGGTATTGGCTGCATCTTCGTCAACATTGACATCTGTAATCGGATTGAGGACGGTTGGTGCGTCATCTACTGGGTTAACTGTGATATTCACTGTCGCAGCATTATCTGCATAAACAGTCCCATCAAACCCGTTCCAACTAAAACTAACATTACCGTTAAAGTTGGTATTTGGTGTAAAAGTGAGATTATTTAAGTCGCTGACAGTAATTTCTTGACTGAGTGCAATTGCTGTATTGTTCAGTTGGAGAATACCGTTATTAGGTAAAGCAGTAATCTGGATTTTAACGAGAGTATTACCATCAGCGTCATTGAAAGCTGAAGTAAAGTCACTTTGGCTAAAGTTGAGTGCGTTATCTTCATCCCCACTCTTATTAATGTTATTGAGAGTTGGCGGTTGATTGCTGGGTAGTTGCTGATTTCCGAAGTTAATTCCCGTTAGTATCTGTCCCGCAGTCAGGGTGACATTGTGAACTAAACTGACGCTATTAGTGACTGTGTTAGAGCCATTATTATTGTTATTACCTGGGTTAACTACACCTGAGCCAGAATTACTGTCATTGAGGGTGAGTATGCTTTCTGCTAAAGCAAGTGCATTGATGCGAGGATAACTGATTCCTGTATTGGTAACGTTATCGTTTTCGTCATCCCCATCAATAATTAAGTTGCTAGTTGTGTCTAATAAGGTACGGAATTCAGTTAAGGTTAATTCCCGTCCTAAATAGGTTTGAGCAATCTGTTGACCAAGTGTAGCAATTCCAGTAATGTAAGGCACGGCTTGAGATGTGCCACCCATGGTAATTGTCCCACCAGTTGCATTGGCGCCACTGATTAAAATTCCTGGAGCAAATACATCTAAAAGTGGGTGACGTTGGGAGAAACTGGCGATTCGGTCTGCCGCAGTTGTATAGTCTTTAGCACCATTACTGAAGGTACGAGAACCGAAGTCATCGGCCCAAACTGCACCGACGGAGATTACATTCGGGTCTGCTGCTGGATAGGCTAATCCGGGGGTGCTGTTAAAGGTGTAGAAACTGTTACCGGCTGCGGCTGCTATGAGAATATTTTGTCCGGCAATGGCGGCTAATTCATCGCCAATTCCATAGCGTCCGGTGGCGGTTGTCCAGTTTTGATTATCTCCTAAAGAAAGGTTGACAGAGGTGACATTATATGTATTCGCATTTGTATTAACCCACTGTAGGGCCTCTTCTAAGTCAGCAAAGTACCCGGAACCGTTATCTTTAAAGACTTTGAGGATAATTAAGTTAGCATCGGGAGCAATTTGGGAGGCGATACTGGTAATGTGAGAACCGTGATTGTTTTTATCACTGGCATCAGTATCATTATCAGCAAAGTCGTATTGATAGATAATCTTGTCAGCAATACCATTATTATTAGCATCTGCACCGAATAGGGGATGATTTAAGTCGGCACCGGTGTCAATAATAACGATGCTTTGTCCCTGTCCTTTGATATTGGTAAAGCGGGAATCTGACCAGAAATCATCGAGGTTAATTAGATTGGTGGCGTTAGTATTTTGCGAGTTAGAAAGGGTGTTACTGGGATTTGAGATAGGCGGTGTGATTGGATTATTATTGGGAGATTCATCATCAAGAATGGTGACGGTTGCCTGACTTTGATTCCCCAGAGTTGCGCCACCGGTGGGGTTGGTAAGATTGATGGTAAAGTATTCGTTTCCTTCGACTTTGTTGTCATTCCGAATACGGATGGCGTTGGGATTATTTAAGGTGGCGTTTTGGACGGGAATGACTTTACTGATTTCGTTTTCGGCGAAGGTAATGGTAATGGGATTGTGGTTAAAATCGTTGTTAATTGAACTAGCAGCGCAACCACAACCTTTGGCGGTTCCATCGGTAAAGGTAAGGGTGGCTGTAACTGTTCCTGTGAGGTTTCCGCTACGGATAACGATAATTTCGCTGATGGCGGTTCCGTCTTCTGTGACTGTATAGTTGCTGGTGTTGAAGTTGAGTTCAGTTTGATTAGTTGTGGAGGGAGAAATTAGTTCGAGGGTGGGAATTGCGAGGGGAATATCCGCTGCTGTGGTGGTGATATTGAGGATGGGATAGGTTTGTTTCCAGCCAGTTTGTACGACTTGCGCGACGTTATAATTACCTGGACGCAGGTTGTTAAATGTATAGTCGCCGTTAGCATCGGTTTGAGTTGTGGTTTCTCCGGTATCTAGTTGGTTGTTATTGTTGGTGTCTAAGTAAACTGTCCATCCTGCTAGATTGGGTTCGTTGTTATTAACGGCATTGCCATCAATATCATTCCAAACTGTCCCTTTGATTTCTGCGTCGTTGTCTTGAATATTGACATTAACAGTAGGAAGGGTTAACCCGTTGTAATTGGTATCTGTACTGCTGATATTGTGGGTAATGGTAGCAGTATGATTTCCTTCTGTTAGGGTGTCATCTACTGCGGTTACGGTGACGTTTTGGGGAGTATTCCAGTTGGTTGTGGTGAAGGTAAGGGTAGTTGAATTGAGGGTGATTTGATTGTTACCAGTTAGGGTAATGGTGACATCGGCAGTGGGTTGGGTTTTGAGGACGAGAGAGTAAGTATCGGTGTTACCTCCTTCGGTGACGATGGTATTTCCTGCTGTTTGGGTTAAAGTGACTCCTGGGGTGGGAGGAGGAGTAATGGTAAAGGTGGTGGTTTTGGCTGCGTCGCCGTTATTTCCGGCGTTGTCTTGGATGGTGGTTGCGTCAACTTTTAGGCTATAGATACCAGTGGTATTGGTTAATTCGCTTAACCCGTTAATGCGGTAGTTTGTCCCTGAGATATATTCAACGGTGACTGTATTAGGTAGGGTGAGGGGGATACCATCACGGGTGAGGGTAACATCACTCTTATCGAAGGTATTGAGGTTAATTTGTTCGGAGAATTGAACGTCAATACTGTTGATGGGATTGGCGGTTGAGGTGGGAACGTTGAGAAATTGGGTAAGGACTGGTTGGCTTGTATCTACAAATAGACTTAGGGTTGTATTGGTGGTGTTTCCTGCGGTATCTTGTACCCGGATTTCTATGTCTCTTGCGCCGGGTGAGGGAAGTTGAACTTTACTACTAAATTGGCTTCCAGTTACGGTTGCTTGTTGTAAGAGTTGATTGGTGGTTTTGTCGTAGAAGAAGACTTTTAATCCGGTTTCTCCTAATTCCCCGCTAATGGTGGGATTGGTGGTATTAATTCGGGTTTGTCCTGATACAGTTAAAGGCTGTAATAGCGGGATGCTTGCAGTATTTATCCCTGAAGGGGTGAGGGGATTGGTAACTGTAATGTTAGTAGGAATTGCGGGTGCGATGGTATCCATTACCCAGCTTTCGGACTGGGTTCCATTTCCTGAATTACCAGATAAGTCTTGGATTCCACTACCGTTAACTGTCAGGTTATAGGTTCCATCGGTTGCGGTTAATCCACTTAGTCCATTAATGCGATAGGTGGTGTCGTTAATGGTGCTAATGGTGACGGTATTGTTAATTAAATTGCTGCCACTATTACGGGTGAGAGTAATATCTTGCCAAGTGAAGGTACTGAGGTCAATTTTTTCGGAGAAGGTGACGGTTAAAGAGGGAACTGGTTGATTACGCGGGTTGATTAATAGATTGGCAATATCTGTTACTACTGGTGGGGTGGTGTCGGCATTACCGCCAGCGGTTTTCTCCCAGGTTTCTGTTAGTGAACCGCTACCAAATTTACCACTGGTGTCTTGGATTCCTGTGGCGTTGATGGTGAGTATATAGTCTCCATCGTTGTTGGTTAGGGTGTTTAATCCGCTGATTTGATAACGGGTGGGGGAGAGGGAAACAATGGTGACGGTGGAGTTAATTAAGTTTGTGCCATTGTTTAGGGTTAAGCTTAAGTCATTGTAATCGAAACTGCTGGCTTGTATGGCTTCGGAAAAGTCAACGGTAATGGCGTTAACTGCTGTGGCGCGTGGGTCTGGACTGACATCAATAATATCAGTAATGGTGGGTCCACCAGGAGTATAAACAACCGTGTAGGTTTTCGTTCCTCCGGTGGCGTTATTGTCAAGAAAATGTAATATATTTTCATAAATTGGACGACCTGTCGCTGGGAAAGTTCGGTCGGTTGTCCAGAAGTTATCTAAGCCAATTTCTGTACCGTCAGACCGCAGGATTTTAACGATGTCGTATTGACTGTTACTGGGTTCATCTAAGCGGAAGTAAGTCCAGCCATTTTCGACGGTGGCGCTAATTTGAACGGTTAAATCATTGAGGGTTGGAGGTGCGTCAATGGTGGCGTTTTTAACGGCTTTGACGGGTGCGGTTCCACCACTGCTAAAGTAGATGATGTCGGGGGTGAATTGTGCGTCAAAGGTTTCGTTGACGAGGAAGTCGGGTAAGTTGTCGGGGTTGGAATGATTGACTTGGACTGTATGAATTAGTTCGTGGATTTTGACTTCTTTGATGAGGGAGAGTTCGGCTTTACCAAGGCTGTTGGTGTGTTCAAAGGTGGCTTTATAATCGATGAATTTCCCTTGTAAGCTGGATTTGAGTAACCAGTCAGCGACGGCGGTTTTTCCGGCTTTGATGTCGCCAAAGTTGACGGTTAGGGAGGGGGTAACGCCTTGTCCGTTGACTTCGGAACCGATGATTTGAAAGTCTATTAATAGGCCTTTTTCGTTTTCGACGATTTTCGGTTGTCCCGAGGTGATTCTCAGGTTTTTTGCGTCTCCTTTTCCTTCATTTCTGATGAGGACAGCGAGGGAGTAGGGGACGGATGGTTCTACAATGTCATCGGTGAAGGGGTCATCGGCGAAGACATCTCGTTGGTGGAAGTAGTCGAGGTAAAGTTCGGCTTGCGGGAAAACAGTAATAGGAGTAGAAAGTAGGGGGACGGTGATAGTTTTGCCGTTTTCGAGGTAGGAAAGGGTTCCACCAATGTTGTATTGAGTTGGGGTTTCTGGTGCGGCTAAATTGGTAGGAATAAAAGTCCATTGTGCGCTGCCAATTCCTTCTTTTTGGGGAGTGTCGGGGTTATCTCCAGTTAAGATTCCTGTCCCGTCAACGGCGGTGATATTGCTGAGGATGGGGTCGGTAATGCCAAATTTATCGTTAACAATGTTGCCGTTTTCGTCTTTGATTTGGAGGATAACGGAGAGGTTTTCGAGGTTGGTAGCGTTACCGTTTTCTATTTCTAAATTGCCAAGGAAGGCAGCGCGGGTCATTACTGCTTCTTGGTCGATTTTGATGGTGACTTGAGCGCAGACACTTGCTTGCTCTGAAGTAGACAATTGATTGTTGGTATTTTCTGGCTTGCCTACTGGCTTGTCTAATGTTATCAGAAATCTTTGATATTCTGGTCTTGATAGTATTTCATTAGCTTGAGATTGCAGTTGTTCAGTAATAGTTTTTTCAAGAGAGGATACATCAAAATCAAAGACGGGAATATTGTTAATTTCAAAAACATTACTTGGATTGACTGGATCAATTAAATATTTACGTGTTTCAACTTCTGGGGTGGCTGGATTATCAAAAGGACTAATAGTATAACCAAAAGCACTAGCATAAGCACTCAGATACAATCCACTCGACTCAAAAGAACTATAGAACCCTTCACTGGTAGAATAACCAAAAGTATAAGACAGGCCTCCGAAAAGTCCGCCTTCGGCGGCTACTATTTCAAATTCTGGAGCTTGACCATTAATAAATTCAGCTTTTGCATTAATATTACCGGTAATTCCGGCGTTAAAGTCTAAGCCTACTGTTCCACTTAAAGAAATCTTAAAATCCTCTCCGCACTCTTCGCCAATAAATCCATCAATCTCAATGTAAGGTTCAACAGTAATTCCAATGAAGCCTTCTCCTGATAGAGAGATACTGCTAAACATCGATCCTAATAATAGTTCTTCAGGTACAGATAATTCAAAATCTTGAGATAGATTTGGTCCGATAATAAGCCTTCCTGTTCCTTCAGCAGAAGCACCATAAGATATTCCTATAGGATCGCAGCAGGTTTTAACCTCCGCTTCGGCGGAAACCTCAAGATCCACTTCGGCTAATTTACCTGTTTGTACTGCTAAATAGGCGTTAACTGCTGTTTCTGCTGTCTCTACAAATGGTTCAAAGTAACTAGAAAAATCTTTTTCAAACAGGGTAATTTCAACACAACAGGGATTAATATCAAGAACAACTGGAGTTGGCGAATAAATAGAACCACCGCCAAAGCCGCCACCGCCAAAGCCGCCACCGCCAAAGCCGCCACCGCCAAAGCCGCCGATACCACCACCAGCACAGTTTCCTTCTACATTATTAAAGGCGATGGTTGTCGATTTTTGGACATCATTTCCTCCACAAGGATAAGACCAACCAAGAGAACCAGAAATTGAACAAGGAACTGATGGTGTAGCTAGAGTTGAAAGTTCTCCAGCACTATTTGGTAAAGTATCAAAATCGGCGATTCTTGTTATTCTTACAGGAATAGTTAGAGAACTTTTTGCGGCTAACCCATCAAAATTATTAATTAACGGCTCAATTTTATAAAAAGGATGTTCACCAAAATTTAACTTAATATCATTGGCTGCAATTAATCCGTGATTAGTCACAGTCATGTTAATTTGTGTGACTTGACCAACTGCTTGTAAATTTTCTAAATCGATTAAAGGCGGGTCAATTGTTACTACAGGAATTGGGACGTTGGTTTCAAACGTCGATTGAACCGTAATAATATATTTATCTTCAATTTCTGTCGGCGTTACTGTCCAAGTATATTTAACTGTTTGTCGTGACAAAAATGCCTGAACTTCTTCGGTTTTCCCTGCACCAATATAGATATTCTGCTCATAAGCATCATGATTATCCGCAGTAATCCGCAGTTTATAATACCCTTCTGCTAAATCAGTTTTAGACAATATCCCATCGGCATCTTTTTCTGAGGAAATAACGGTTCCTGTAAAGGGGTCTAATAGGGTAATTGTCGCATTTTCTAGCCTGGGTGAACCTTCTGCAAAGAAGAATAATTCATCCACTACATTGATATTAAGATTCCCTTTCGCTTCCGAAATCGCACGGAAATTAAAGGGTAAGCTTAAGGATGCTTCATCCCCAGAAATAACGACATTTCCGTTATAAACCGTTAACTCTTGGCTCGCTGACGGTTGTAATAATAAGGAAACTTTCGTTGATTGACCGGGATTCAAGGAAGGTAGCTTAACCGCAGAAGCTGACTTTAACCAAGGCGCATCAGGAAGCAGAATATTTAATTCTCCTGACGCAACCTCCCCTTGATTACTAACCGTAAACTCGACTATTGTTTGACCTCCCCGCAACATCGAAGCTTGTAAACTGCTAGTATCCGCAACTAAACGGGGTAACAGTCGGGCCACATCTACTCGTATTGGTAGATTCGCGGTAACGCCTTCAGTGGTACTTAATCCCAGACCAAAGTTGTAATAACTCCATTTATCATCGGGGACATTGATACTGTAATTGACTGTGATTTCTTCATTACCCCCTAAACTTGTTTTCTCTGGGGTGACATTAACTGTCCAATCACTTGGCGCACCATTGACAGTAGCAGTTAATCCCGATAATCCTAGATTACTCAGGTTTTGTAGTTTAACCGACCCATTAAAGGTGGTTCCTTCGGTAATCCGTTGGGAAACCTGCGTTAAGAATTGGTCATTTTGTTCAAACCGCATTCCTAAGAGAGTAAAACTATCTTCTGGGGTGCTATCTTCACTCGCAAACCCAGGAAAATAAGCATTGATATTATACGTCCCCGCTTCTCCAGATAAGGGAGTAAATTGACGGACAAAATTACCATTTCCATCGGTAAACGCATCAAACTCTCGGATATTTCCTTTGTTCTCTACCCGAACTTTGACAAATTCATAGGCTACAGGAGAATTATCACTATTACTTAATGCTTGTCCCCGGAGAGTGACGGGATTACCGGCGATGGCAGTTTCTGTGTCAGAATAAACCGTACCACGATAAGCTGGTGTTACTGTGACTGGGGTAATCGTTGTATTATTGCTTTCCCCAATTGTGACTCCTTCATTAACGGTATTTCCGTTATCTGTCACCCCAATTAGGTAATATTGTCCAGGATTACGGGGAGCAAAGTAAGTGACTGTGCGATTGTAGGATGTTCCAGGTAATAGATTGGCTGGATTTTCTGTACTTCCTAAGCCAAATTCTCCTAATAAGGTGTCATTCGTGTCTAATTTATTATCGGTTGATAAATAAACTCGGTCTTTCCAACTTCCTGTCGCGGCGATAATCCCGTTATTAGTAACTGTGTAGGTAAATTGAGACTGCTTAGTTGTATAAGTGGGGGAGATTCCTTGTAATTGAGTGAGGACTAAATCAGGAACATTGATATCCGTGATTTCTAAGCTATCACTGCCACTATTTAATCCTGTGGCTGAAGCGGTAATTGTTACTGTTTGACTACCATCGTTGATTCCGTCACTGATTCCGGTAATAGTGAAAGTGGCTGAAGTTTGTCCCGCAGCAATTGTTACTGTGTTGGGGACGGTTGCTTCGGTGGTATCGCTGGAATTGAGGGTAACAATTAAGTCGCTGCTGGTATCAGTATTACGGGTAATAGTTGCTGTTGCGGTTCCCGTTTCTGAGATAACATCTTTGTCAATAACTACTTTTAAACTGGGACTTTCGTTGTCGATGATGTTAATATTGGCTGTTGCATTTCCGGTTGGTAAGGCGGTATTGGTTGCTGTGTAGGTAGGTTTGGCGGTAATCGTGACAGATTTTGTTCCATCAAGAATTGTATTATCAATTGCTTGAATCTCAAAGGTAGCTGATGCTTGATTGGCGGGAATGATAACAGTAGCAGGGACGGTTGCTGCTGCGGTATTACTGCTGGATAGTTGTACCTGTAATGGTGTATCGGTAACGAGATTACGGGTGACTGTTGCTGTTGCTTTACCCCCATTTTCGTAGATCCCCCCTGACCCCCCTTGAGAAGGGAGGGAAATATCGAGGGTTAAGGTGACTGCATCATTATCAATAATTGCTAGGGTATCTGAACCACTAACAAATCCTTGTGCTGTAGCGATAATGGTGTAGTTTTTCGCTAGTTCTATTAAGGTATCATCAACTGCATTCAGGTTAAAGTTAACTGAATTTGACCCCGCGGGAATGGTTATTGTCGTCGGGACGGTTAGTTGGGTGTTGTCGCTGCTAACCAGGGTTACTGTTAGGGGGTCTGTGGTGTCGGTATTGCGGGTGACTGTTCCCTGAATGATGTTACCTTCGGTGACTTGTTCGCTACTAATATTAACGGTTAAGGTGGGTTTAAAGTCGTTGTCGATAATATTGACAATTGCGCTGTTTTGTGAGCCGATTGTTACGCCGTTGGTGGGATTAGACAGACTGAGATTGATGGTTTCTGTTGCTTCAAAGATACTGTCATCAATGATGGGGATGGTGACGGTTTTACTGGTTTCTCCGTTGGCGAAGTTAACCGTAATTGCGGTGTTATTGTAGTCAGATGGTGCAGTTGCTGTTCCATTTGTTAGGTTGATTCTGACACTAACTGCGCCATCACTTCCATTGCTACGAGTTAAAGTGACTGCGGTAACGGGGGTTCCATTCTCATTGACTGAGTAAGTCGCATTGCTAAATTGAATGACTCCTGGTACTGCGTCATTATCAATAATCGTCAGGGTGGCGGTTTGTTGGGTTCCTAAGGTGGCGCCACCTGTGGGATTGGAAAGGGTTAGGTTGACGGTTTCTGTCGGTTCATAAATGGTGTCATTATTGATAGGAATGGTGACAATTTTGCTGGTTTCTCCATTAGCAAAGGTGACGGTAATGGGTGTATTAGTGTAATCGTCTCCTGCGGTTGCACTTCCATTACTAGGAGTTAGAATAACGGTAACTTCCCCGTCACTTCCATTAGTCCGAGTTAGAGTAACTTGAGTAACAGGTGTACCGTTTTCATTGATGCTAAATTGAGAATTACTAAAGGTGATCGCACCAGGTTGAGGTGGATCTTCACTAATAATAGTTATAGTTGCACTATTTTGATTTCCTAATGTTGCACCACCTGTAAGATTAGTTAAGGCTAAATTGATTGTTTCATTCGCTTCAAATTTCGTGTCATTGACGATGGGAATAGCAACAGTTTTAGAGGTTTCTACATCAGCAAAGGTAATATTAAAACTGTTTTGATTGTAATCATTGGGATAAGTAGCTGTCCCATTTGTTAAACTAACTTTAGCAGTAACTTCTCCTGACGTTCGTCCGCTACGAGTTACGGTAACATCAATTGTTCCGTTTTCTTCATTAACTGTATAATTGGTTGCACTGAAGGATAAAAATGCAGGTGAGTCCGTACTATTTAAGGTGAATAATACACTATCAGGAACAATTTGTTTAGGGATTCCTGCATCGGTACTTGACCAAGAAAATTGATTGACATTATTAAAATTATTTTCTCCAAATACTATTAAAATTTGATGAAAACCTGCTTGTAAATAGGTTGTTCCGCTTATTTCTCTTGGAGGGTGAATACCCCCATTATTAATCAGTGCATTAGCTGCGCTTGGTGATTGAGTTGCACCATCTAAGAATAGATAACTCGCATCGTCACTATTCAGATAAAAAGTATAGTTTCCTGCTGTGGTAATATTAATAAATCCTTGCCAACGAACGCTAAAGGTTTCTAAATCCGATAGAATAGTATTACTTAAATTCCAAGAAGTAGCATTATCTAAGAAATTAACGGTTTTATCAGTTCGTTTTAAAACAGGTTGATTGTTAGCAAAGAAACTCAAATTATCATTAAAATAACCATCAAAATATTGAGCATCTAAACCAATATCATTGTCGGCAATAGTAAGGGTCGCAGTGGTTTGAGTGCCTAAATTTGCGCCACCTGTAGGGTTAGAAAGAACTAGATTGACAGTTTCATCCCCTTCTCTGATTAAGTCATTAATGATAGTAATATTAACTGTTTTTGTCTTTTCTCCTGATGCAAAATTAACCGTTATAGGACTACTATTTGTGTAATCATTGGGGGCTGTGGCTGTGCCATTAGATAGATTTAAAGTAACACTAACTGCGCCATCTGTTCCCCCGGTTCGAGTGATAGTAATGGGTGAGATCGCTGCTCCATCCTCATTAATGGAGTAAGTCGCATTGCTAAATTGAATGACTCCTGGTACTGCGTCATTATCAATAATTGTCAGGGTGGCGGTTTGCTGGGTTCCTAAGGTTGCGCCACCTGTTGGATTAGAGATGGTTAAGTTGACGGTTTCTGTTGGTTCATAAATGGTGTCATCAACAATAGGAATAGTAACAGTTTTACTGGTTTCGCCATTAGCAAAGGTGACAGTTATGGGGGTGTTGTTGTAGTCATTAGGGGCGATCGCACTTCCATTTGAGGGGGTTAAGGTAACGCTAACTTCTCCGAAGCTTCCTCCAGTTCGATTGATTGTTACCGCCGCAATAATGCTGCCATTTTCGTTAATACTATAACTGGGAGAACTAAAGGCAATTTTTCCAGCTGAAATAGGGTTATAAGTAGTGTTAAAATTCCAGCTTAAAATGTCATGATACCCACTAGCTGCACCCGTTCCAGAGGTAAATCCAATATAGGCGTTAGGAGTTTGTAAAACAGAAATAAGATCAACGCTATAGGAGAACAAGGGATTATCTGGACGCTGATTTGTTGAGGCGAGACGTACTTCTAATAAACTATCAACCCCATTATAATCGACCCACGCCGTCCAGATATTGCCATTATTCAATCGGGTCGGAATAGGCTGAAGTACCACAGAATCAATATTACCATTAATATTAATTCCTACATGATTGCCACTATCATCATCAATTGAACCATTGTTATAAGTATCAAATTCAATCCCTAGACTGGGATTAATTCCAGAGTAACCAATTCCCCCACCGCTACCACCAGTGTTATTAGCCACTGTTTGTACAACAAATACTAAACCATCGGCTCCTTGTCCGTCATTATCAGCAATTCCTTGAGGATTAGAAATTTGAAACTGGAAGGCAGTGCTAAAAGATGCGTTATTCTCTAAAGAGATACGATTAGTCAAGAATGCACTGCCGCTTTGCGACAAACCATCTGTAAGGCGTAAAACTGGGTTAGTATTATTAATATCTAGGGTTTGTTTGGCAACTCCATTAAGAGTAAAATCAGGAGAAATAATAAGTTTGCCAGTGCTTTGATTGCCTAATGTTGCTCCACCCGTAGGATTAGTTAAAGTTAAGTTGACAGTTTCATAAAACTCAAATTCATTATCGCTAACGATAGGAATAGTAACAGTTTTACTGGTCTCACCATTAGCGAAGTTAACGGTGATGGGTGTATTAGTATAGTCGTCTCCTGCGACTGCACTGCCATTACTAGGGGTTAGAATAACGCTAACTTCCCCGTCACTTCCATTCGTGCGAGTTAGGGTGATATTGGCTGTTCCGTTTTCGTTGACGGTGTAGTTGCTGTTATTGAGGTTAATGCTTCCCCGTTGCGGTAAGTCATCATTAAGAATGGTTAAAACTGCTGTAGTCTGGGTTCCTAATATTGCGCCACCTTGAGGATTAGAGAGGCTTAAGTTGAAGGTTTCGTCTGCTTCCAATTGGCTATCGTTAACGATGGGAATGGTAACGGTTTTACTGGTTTCCCCATTAGCAAAGTTGACGGTAATTGGGGTGTTATTGTAGTCAGATGGTGCCGTTGCTGTTCCATTTGTTAGGTTAACTGTTACACTAACTGCACCTGTAGTATTTCCTGTACGATTAATCGTCACAGCATTAACGACAGTACCATCTTCATTAACGCCAAATTGAGAATTACTAAAAGAGAGAACACCCGCATTAACATCATCATTAATAATAGTGCTAGTAACTGTATTGGTTGTTCCCCGATTATAATTAGCACTAGAAACCAGAGTTAAACTAACTGTTTCATCTTGTTCAAAGATAGTATCTGCTGTGGGGTCAATGGTTAAAGTTGCGGTATCCGAACCCGCAGCAAAAGTAATCGTTCCACTGGTTGCATTAAAACTAGCCGCACCATTTTGGGTATAGTCATTATTAAAGGTTGCATTTCCTCCCACATTAAAACTAACAGTGAGAGGATTAGCTGTATTTCCAGTTCGAGTGAAAGTGTAAACAAGATTAATTGTTCCATCCTCTGTTACACTCGCAGGAGAAACCGCAAGGGAAACCGTTGGTAAATCATTATCAACAATGGTTAACGTAGCTGTAGTTTGCGTCCCTAAGGTTGCGCCACCAGTAGGACTGCTGAGAGTTAAATTTAGGGTTTCATTCCCTTCAAAATCAGAATCATTGACTATAGGAAGAGTTACGGTTTTACTGGTTTCTCCGGGACCAAAAACCACAGGGACAGCTAGGGAATTATAGTCATCGGGAAAGACCGCCGTCCCATTACTTAATAAAACATTAACACTGACCGTTCCTTCGCTACCATTAGTCCTTTGCAGGGTAACGGCATTCACTAATGTACCATTTTCGTTGACACTAAACGCAGCGGCGGTAAAGGACAAGACCCCAGCTAGATCGTCTGCAACATTAGAGATAAAGATTGTGAGGTTGTTTTCGTAGGATAATCCTGTATTGTCAGTCGCTTTGACTCGGATTGTATGTTGGGTGTTGGTTTCGTAATCCAATAAGCTACCATCGGCGACCACCAGTTGATTATTAACGATCGCAAATCGTCCACCGGCATTATTAATCAGACTAAAAGTATGAGTATCGTTAGTATTGTTATCCGAGGCACTTAGCAGGCCAATAACAGTATTATTAGCGCTGTTTTCAGGAACAGTACTGTTATCTAAGGTGATATTCCACGGAGCGCTATTCACCACACTCAAGACAAAGCTATCGCTTGTGGAAGCACCACTCTGATCGGTTGCTATAACTTTTAGATCATATTGTCCCGCTTGGGCCGCACTAGGATTACCACTAAAAGTGCGCTCATTAAAGGTTAACCAACTGGGAAGAGGACTGCCATCGGCTAAGGTGGCAGAATAGGTTAAAGAATCGCCGACATCTGAGTCTTGGAAAGTATTAGCAGAAATAGCGAAATTGGAAGACCGATTACTAAAAATACTGGTATCGGTAATCGGATTAACAACGGTGGGAACATCGTTAATTGAGTTAATGGTTAAAGCTACGGTTGATGGGTTAAGTGCGTAATTGGTTCCATCCGAACCGTTCCAAGTAAAACCAGCGATTCCGTTGTAGTTGGTATTTGGGGTAAAGGTTAAATTGCCTAAATTTGCTACAGCAATTTCTTGTTCAACAGCAACTGGACTATTATTTAACTTAAGAAGTCCGTTACTCGGTAAGTTAATAATCTTGATTTTGGCTAGGGGGACACCACTACCACTGTTAAAGACACTGGCAAAGTCATTAGCTGTGAAGGGAATAACCTGATCCTCATCTCCGGTTTTCTCAACAACACCAATGGTAGTTATCTGGTCAACATTTACTGTCCAAAGCTCTACGCCATTAACCCCGTTATCAGCAGTGAAGTATAGTTTACCGTTGCTATAGGTTAAATTGCCGGGGTTAGAACTACTACTGCCGACATAAATATCCTTCAAAAAGACTGGATTGCCTGTCGTTGGATCAAGTTTCCAAAGTTCTCGACCATTAGCACTGTTAGAGGCAGTGAAATAGAGAACGCCATTAGCATTGAGCAAGTTTTGCGGAGAAGAACTGCCACTGCCGGATACAACCTGAATGACACTGGGGGTTCCCGTCGCTGGGTCAATTCTCCACAGTTCAGAACCACTCGTTGGGGTAGAAGCTTGGAAGTACAGTGTCCCGTTGACATTGGTTAAATTACTCGGCCATGAACTGCTACCTCCTGAATTAATGTCAATCAGAACTGGATTTCCAGTGGTGTTATCAATGCGATAAAGTTCTGTTCCGTTAGTGCCATTATTGGCCGTGAAATACAGTGTG